>NZ_JBSGTX010000040.1:0-79466 GCF_053607625.1 Streptomyces sp. NPDC055103 | reverse complement strand
GTATCGGCCGTCCTAGGAGCGGGTCGAGGACTTCGGCCACGGCGTCGAAGGCTTCGGCGTATGCGGGGAAGGTCTCGTACAACTCCTGGCCCATCCCGGCCCGTTGCGCGCCCTGCCCGGTGAACATCACCCCGAGCCGGCCGCCCCGTACGACCCCGGAGACGACCCCCGGGGCCGGTGTGCCCTCGGACAACGCCCCCAGCCCGTCGAGCACGTCCTCCCGTCCGTCCCGCAGGACGACGGCGCGATGCGTGAAGAGCGTCCGCGTCGCCAGCAGCGACCAGGCCACGTCACGCGAGTCGAATTCGCCCTTCTCCAGGGCGAATTCCCGCAGCCGGGCGGCCTGCGCGCGCAGCGCGGACGCGTCGCGCCCCGAGACCACCCACGGCAGCGAGGGCGCCTCGGCGGGCGTCTCCGACACCGACAGGGCGGGCCCCTCGGTGAGGACGACGTGACAGTTGGTGCCGCCCATGCCGAAGGAGCTGACGCCCGCCACGAGCCGCTCCCCGGGCCGGGGCCAGCCGGTCAGTTCGCGCGGCACGGCCAGGCCGAGCTCGTCCAGCGGGATCGCCGGATTGGGCCGCTCGAAGTTGAGGCTCGCCGGGATCTCCCGGTGACCGATGCTCAGCAGCACCTTGAGCAGGCCGACCATGCCGGCCGCGCCCTCCAAGTGCCCGACGTTCGTCTTGGCCGACCCCACCAGCAGCGGATCGCCCGCACCGCGCCCCGCCCCCAGGACAGCGCCGAGCGCGGCGGCCTCGATGGGGTCGCCGACCGGCGTGCCGGTGCCGTGCAGCTCGACGTACTGCACCTCCGAGGCCCCGATCCCGGCCTTCGCGTACGCCGCCAGCAGCACCTGCTGCTGGGCCTCCTGGCTGGGCACTGTCAGACCGGGCGTGGCACCGTCGTTGTTGACGGCGCTGCCCCGGATGGCGCCGTACACCCGGTCGCCGTCCGCGAGCGCCCGCGCGAGCGGCTTGAGGAGCACCGCCCCGCCGCCCTCACCCCGGACGAAACCGTTGGCGCGGGCGTCGAAGGTGTAGGCGGTGCCGTCCGGGGACAGTCCGCCGAACCGCTCCTCGGCGACCGCGCTCACCCCGAGGAGGTTCAGGTTCACCCCGGCCGCGATCGCGGCTGACGACTCCCCGGAACGCAGCGACTCGCAGGCCAGGTGCACGGCGACCAGCGAGGACGACTGCGCGGCGTCCACGGTCAGACTCGGCCCGCGCAGCCCGAGGTGGTAGGAGACCCGGTTGGCGATGACGCCCCGGTTGAGACCCGTCATGGTGTGCTGCGTGACGGCCCCGTCCCCCTGCCGCCCGACCAGCCCCGCGTAGTCGTCCCGCAGCGTCCCGACGAACACCGAGGTACGGCTCTCCCGCAGCCGCGCCGGAACGATCCCGGCGTCCTCGATCGCCTCCCACGCCAGCTCCAGGACGAGCCGCTGCTGCGGATCCATGGCGGCGGCCTCACGCGGCGATATCCCGAAGAACGCCGCGTCGAACGCGCCGATATCCTTCAGGAACCCACCCCTGCGCATTCCCGCCGACTCCGGCGGCGCGGCCGATTCCCAGCGACCGTCCGGCACATCCGTGATGGCCTCTCGGCCACCGCGCAGAAGTTCCCAGAATTCGTCGGGCCCAGCCGCTCCGGGAAGCCGGCAGGCGATTCCCACGACGGCGATGGCCTCGTCATACTGCTCCGATGCCCCGGACCCCACAGGATTGCGATCAGTCGTCATCGCGCTCGGCTCGCCCTTCGTGGAAGATTTTCCCTACGCGTGACCCGACCCTAGGAGAATCCCCTCCGGCTCCTCTCAATACCCGGTCATGAGCGAGTAACCGCCCTGTTGCCCTCCCGCGGATGAACGAGCCGTTACCACCCCCCTGAATTAACGCCTCCGCATCCCTCCCGAAGCCACGAGAATAAAACGGCACGCCGCGGAGCCCACCACTCCTCACCGCGCGACACCGGCCGTCGGACGCGCCGCCGGAGCCCACCCGTCGACCCCGGTCGACAGGAGGCCGCCGCCGTCCGCCGTACGACGATCCGGGCATGGACGCCCCCGAGGGCCTCTCCGCCGCCGGGCGCGCCTTCATGCTCAACGCCTTCGGGAGCGACATCCTCCAGGCGTCCGGGGCTACCGGGACGAACCCCTCGCGTCGGCCCCGCCCGGAGAACTCCTCCCCGCCCTCCTCCCCCTGATCGACAAGGGACGGCTCACCGTCTGCCGGGTCGTCCCGTGCCCCCCCGGGACGGAGGCACCGGTTTCCGGCCCGGCCCGCCCCTCACCCGCGAGGAACTGCCGACCGCCCTGGCCGACGCGGACACCCGGGAGCACCCGGAGACCGGAGACTGGATCGGCTGAGTGACCCTCCCCCGCACATCCGAGGGGCCGCCTGGCCTCCTGTGAGCCCCCCACTCCCGGGAGCGTCCGGTCCGCCGGAGCGTGCGGGCACGCGGGCCGAAGGCTGAGGCCACCCGCGACCAGCAAGAAGACCCTCCCGAAGGAGGGTCTTTCGTCGTGCGCCCCCGGCGGGACTCGAACCTGCGGTGGCGTCGCGACCTGGCTCGAGCGCGCAGCGCACTCGCAGGTGCAGACACCAGGCTCAGACGTGCTTGATCTGTACGCGGTCACCGCACAGTTTCGACCAGTCGTCGCGGTTCGAGGTCAGCACCAGTACGGGCGCCGGGGAGCGGAGCGCCATTGCGGCGACGAGAGCGTCGATGGCGTATTTGTGGCCGTGCAGGCCACCGGCGTCGCTCAGCAGTTGCACCGCGGTGAGGCTGTCCGCCTTGGTGACGTCTTGGACCTGAAGGCGGGAGAGCACCCAGTGCTGCCGGGCGGCATCTGTCTTCCCGTACACGGCCTCCACCACCGTCAGGGGAGACACGAGGACGGGCACGCCTACGCGCCGAGCGGCCTCGATGCGGGTGATCATCTGGCGGTCGTTGCGCAGGAGCAGCGACAGCGCCTGGGAGTCGAGCACCAGGGACCTGGCCGCGGGCTCCTTCATGCGGCGCTGTCGCCGGATGCGTACGGCGCCGGGGCGTCACCGAACAGTTCGCGCTGCGCGGCCTGGACTTCGGCCTCGCTCAGCGGCTCGTGCTCGGCTTCGTAGGCGGCCACGATCTCGGCGAGGCCGTCCATGGCGAGCTGATGCCGGACCGCCGCCGTCACGTAGGCGGACACGCCGCGTTTGCCGGTACGCGAGCGCAGAGCACCGAGGAGTTCCGAGGGCATCGAGACGGAGATGTTCTCCGTGCCGCCGGGGCGGGATGACTTCATGCTGCCAGTCTAGTACAGGAACTATTACATCACCGGAGTGCTGTTCATCCCGCACCACTGATGCATAGTCTTGGCGCTCCGGATCTTCTTGTACGTTGTCGCGGCTCCCGTGCTGGGATGGTGCTGGGATGCGCCTGCATTTCCGCAGGTCAGAGCCTTGTGGTGGAGTTCCGCTTCAACGTCTGATCGGTCAATCGCTGTACGTCATGACGATTTGCTTGGTGGGGATGTGGGGTCGACGCCTCTCGCGGGCTCGACCCCTCTTCTCGTTCTCGCGTGGACTCGGTGTAATCGTCGACACGCGGTGACGCATTGACGCAATGTTTGCGTCAATCTATGGTGGGGTCATGCTCTTCCCCACGCCCACCCTCAAAGCCGAGGATCAACGTGTTCTCGGCGAGATCGACGACCTTCGCCGCTCGTTGCGCCTGCAGGTCCGGTCCGCTCCGGCGAGGTGGACCGACGGACTGCGTAAGTTCTTGACCGCGGATGCGGTGGCGGCCTCCAACTCGATCGAGGGCTTCAGAGTGTCCACGATCGACGTCGAGGACCTTCTGGAAGGAGAGCGCGACGTCGACGTCTCCGAGGAGGACCGGGAGGAGACGCTCGCTTATCAGCGGATGATGACCTACATCCAGACGCTGCACGATGTCGCGGACTTCCGTTACAGCAAGGAGTTGCTCAACGCGCTCCACTGGATGTTGCAGGGACACCGGCACGCCCCGCGCAAGCCTGCCGGGCAGTGGCGGCGGGGACCGGTGTACGTCACGGACACTCGCGACCCCAGCATCGCGGCATACACGGCGCCGGAGGCGACCGACGTGCCTGCGCTGACGGGCGAACTGGTCGATTGGCTGAACGCGAACGATGGCAGCCACCCGCTGGTACGGGCCGCCATGGCGCATCTGCATCTTGTTTCCATCCACCCGTGGGCGGATGGAAACGGCCGTATGTCCCGGTCCCTCCAAACGCTCATGATCGCGAGGGAGGGAGAACTGGCCTCTGAGTTCTCCTCGATCGAGGCATGGCTGGGACGCCCCGGCAATACGTGGGAGTACTACCGCGAGCTGCAGCGCCGGGGAGCCAGCTACCGCCCCGACCAGGACGTCTCCGACTGGGTCCGTTTCAACCTCACCGCGTACCACCAGCAGGCGCAGACTGTACGCAGTCGCCTGGATCGCTCGAGTCGAGTGTGGCTTCTGCTGGGTGAGTTCGCGGAAGTCCAGGGGCTGGAGGAGAGGGTGGTTTCCGCTCTGCATGACGTGGCGATGTCCGGGCGGGTGCGTCGTACGCGCTACGAACGAGCGGAGGACCTGAGCCTGCAACGGGCTCAACGTGACCTGCGGGACCTGGTCGCGGGTGACGTCCTGACTCCGGTCGGCCGTACCCGTGCCCGCTTCTACACCGCTGGCCCGGCCTTTCCGGAGTCGGCTCTGGAGGCGGCTCGGACGCCGCTGCCGCTGACCGATCCGTACACGCGCTACTGAGTGCCCAAGCGGGACGTCGGGGGCAGCCGCGCGTGGACTTCACGGAACCGCAGGCAGACGTCTACGGCTATCGCGAGGTCCAGCCGTTGGCGAAGTCGCACTGGAGGTCCGTCCAGCGGCGCTGTTCGGCGGGGGTGTGGCTGGGGTAGCCGAGGCGTCCCACGCCCTTGACCCACTCGTCCCAGAGGCCGTCGGGCTCCGTGAAGCGGTCGGCGTGGTGGGTGCCGAGGTGGGCGTCGATGCGGAGGAGGGCGCCGAGGGCGGCGGGCTGGTCGTAGTGGAGGTCGGTGCGGGGGAGGTAGCGGTCGAGGTAGGTGGTGAGGATCTCGGCGTCGGCGTGTGTGCCGTAGCGGGCCAGGGCGAAGCAGTAGGCGCTGCCGGAATAGCAGACCTCGCTGGCCAGGAGCAGGTCGCCGATGCGTGCCCGGAACCGTTCGCGGCGGTCGATGCCGATCAGCCAGCCGGCGGTGAGACGCGAGCGCCATTCGTACCCGAGGAGGGCTTCCAGTTCCTCGTCGGTGACCGCGGCGGCGTCATTGAGTAGGTGTCGAGTGAAGCGGGTGGTGTGCCACCACCGGGGGCTCAGGAACCGCCCGCCGTTCAGTACGAGGTAGCGCGGGAGGCCCCCGTACGTCCTCGTCACGTAGCTCTTGACCACATGGCCGTAGCCGACTTCCTCGAGGTGCTGGGACGGCATCGGTCACCTTTCCGGGTAGAGGTCAGTACGGTCGATCCAGGTGAGGGAGACGAAGATGCTATCGCTGGCGGGGGCTTCGGAGGCTTCCAGCAGAGACCAGGTGCGGGACTCTTCGACCAGCTGCTCCCAGGGCGCGGTCCAGTCGAGTTCCCAGTCCAGGCCGGGGCCGGAGACGCCGTACGTGCGGCCGGCGTCCACCCGCCAGAACTGCGAGTAGAGGATCACCTGGGCGTGGTCGGCCAGGTCGTTGACGATCTCGGTGAAGTGGGTCGAGGGCCAGCCGGGGGCGTTGTCCGCAGCGGTGGCTCGTAGGCGCGCGGTGAGCGGTGGGACGACGGGGGCGCGTGCGCCGAGTTCGGTCAGGGCCCAGCGGATGCCTTCCGGCTCGCTCCAGTCCGGTGGCGTCGCCCGTTCCAGGCAGGTGCGGTAGGCGCGGCGCACGGGCTCGACCGCGCCGTCGATCTTCAGGCTCGCCAGGGCCATCGCCGCCCATTCCCGGACGGTGGAGTCGTCGCTGCTCAGAAGGGTGATCAGAGCGGGGCCGCAGCGTGTGTCCGCCACCTCTTCGAAGACCTCGATGGCGGTCAGTTGCCCGAAGCTGCTGAGGGAGGGCAGTCCGTCGATGATGGCGGGGATGGCGTCGGAGCCGATGTCGATCAGTTCTGCGCGGGCGTCGTACGACGGGCCGGTCGAGTCGTCGAGCTGCTGGATGAGTCTCTCGATGTGAGTGGTCATGGGTGATTGCGCCGCCAGAAAGTGGGAAGCCACCAGCAGAGCACCGAGCGATCGTCCGGCCAGGGGACACGGTCCTCGGCCGTCCAGTCCTCGAAGGAGTCCCGTGTCAGGTCGATGGGGCGCCAGGCGGGGTCGAGCGGCTCGTCCTCGGCCGGAGGGCGGACGTGCCGGCGGACGTGCTCGTCGCAGGCGCCGAAGTCCTGGTAGTTCCGCTGGGCCTCGATCAGGGAGACCTTGTTCGCCCCTCCGGCCATGGTCGGCCAGCGGAACTGGACCCCGTCGTCCTCCCAGAAGCAGACGGGGCAGATCTCGTACGAGCCGGGCATCTCGCCCAGCACGCGGTGCCCACAGCAGGGACAGGGGTAGGAGTCGCTCACCTGCGCAGTCTCGTGGCAGGTCCCGCCGGTGTGCCATGGATTTCTCTGCCTCGGGACTCCCGACCAGTCCGCAGCCAGTCCGCGGGACACCCGTAAACGGCCGTCGGGAGTCAACGCATGCCAACGAGGAAACCCCAGGTCAGAGCCTTGTATGGGGCTCCGCCGCAGGCCAGGATCTGGCTTCAGATATTCCGCTTCAATGTGTGACGGGTGATATAACACCACGTTGCTGATCTGGCAAACATGCAGGTCAGATGGGGTCCGACTCTTCGGAGTCGGGCCCTTTGTTCTTTCCCGTGCTGGGATGGTGCTGGGATAGCTGATCCTTCGTCACCTGTCGTCATCCCTGGTCATCCGTACCGTGCTGGGATCGTGTCGGGATGGGATGGGATGGGGGTGCCCGTGCTGGGATTTGTGTGAGCGAGGCGCTGGCCGAGCTGTGAAGGTAGTGCGGACGTGGCGCTTTTCCTACTCGTTTGACACAATCGGGGGCATGGCTGAGGCGACGTACAGCATCGGGGAAGGGCCAGCGACGCGGGTGAGCTTGTCGCTGCCGGAGGGGACCGCGGAGGCGATCCGGGCGCGGGTGGGCAAGCGGGAGTTCTCCGCGTTCATCGCCGAGGCGGTCGAGCGTGAGCTGCGTGGGCAGGTCCTGGACGAGTACCTGGCGGACTACGAGAGCCGCAAGGGGCCGGTCTCCGAGCCGGCTCGTCAGCGGGCGCGGCAGGTCTTCGACGAGGTGTTCGCCGAGGAGGCCGAGTGGCCCGCCGCAGGCTGAGTCACGAGGGGACGCTCGTCCTCGACAGCGAGGGACTCTCGAAGCTGCTCGCTGACGAAGAACAGGTGGTGGCTCTGATCGCTGAGGCGCGCTCGCGTGGCATGGAGGTCGTGATCAGTGCGCTCACCATCATCGAGGCCGTCCACGCCCGTACGAACAAGTCACGCCTGAACTGGGTGCTTTCCGGGCTGCGGGTCGTCCCGGTCGGTGACGAGGAGGCGAGGGCTGCCTCGAAGTTGCTGATGAATGCCGGGTTGTCCGGACACAAGTGCGCGATCGATGCGGCCGTCGCCGAGGCCGCGCTGCGACAGCACCGCCCCGTGGTCATGCTGACTTCCGATATTGACGACATGGCCAAGCTGTGCGGCGAGCGGGTCCGGCTCGTGGCGGTGTGATTTCCCTTGGTCCGGCTCAGTAGGAGCGGGGTCCGTAGGGGCTCCAGTGACCGAGGAAGGGCTTGAGGTCGTCGTCGCTGGGTTTCGGCGGCGTGGGCAGTTTCGGCGCTGAGGCCGATTCGGTGAGGTCTTGGAGGTGCGCGTCCGCGAACGCGAGCCACGCCTCGACCTCGGCCCGCTCCTGCCCGGGCGGAAGTGTTGTGGCATGGACGCCTACTGCTGCGACGTATTCAGTCAGGCGCCTGGCCTGGTACCAGGTGTCTGCCTGTTTTCCGAGTTGTTTGACGCAGTAGGCGCGGGCGTAGGCGGCGTGGGCTTCCTGCATGGCGGCTTCCCAGCGCTTTTGCTGTACCTCTCTGGCTTGCTGGTCTGCAAGGCGTTTGCGCTCTGCGGCTTCGCCGCGGAGTCCGACCTCCTGCACGATCTCGGCGAGTTGTTCTTCCAGAGGCCGGTCGGGGAGATCTGCCCATTCGCTTGCACGGTGCGGGCTGCCGCCGCGGAGTATGAAGCGTAGGCGGCTGGAGGGGGTGTAGTCGAAGCGGGGGATGCGCATCCATGAGTGCTTCTTGGCGTCGGCGAGTTCCTTGTCTGTGGGGACGTGTTCGCTGCGGTCCTGTTCTTGGAGGACGACGAATCCGACACTTTCGCCGTGGGCGGTGATGGAGAAGTGCGGTGGTGCCTTGCGGCGCCGATGGGGCGGGGGCGCGCCCTCTGTGGTTCCGAGCGATGCCTTGTGGCCTTGGGCTGTGGTGGCGGCGATGAGGGTTTGGATGATGCGCAGGGCTCGGCCCTGGAGGGGTTTGGTCAGGCCCATGGGCTGCGGCTGCTTTTGGAGGGCGGCCACGACGGCATGGGGTTTGGTGAGTCTGGCCGGCACAGGGAGCGGGGTGAGTTCCGCGAGGCGCCAGGCAGGGATGTCGACCAGCTTGATCTCGTAGCCGCGGTGGGTGCGGTATCCGTGGATTTCCTGCGTGTGGGGGATCTTGCCGGACTTGCGGGCGGCGTTGACCCGTGACGCCCAATTCACTGCGTGCGGGCCGGATCCGATGGGCTTGATGAGACAGCCGTCGTTCGCAACGGCCAGTTCATCGAGTAGCTGGTCCGCGTAGTTCGCAAGGGCCTTCGGCACGGCTCGGGGGCGCGGCGGTGCCGATTCTCGGGCGGGGCGCTCCGGCGGTCGGGTGCTCTGCTCCACCGGGCGGATGCCGCGTTCGATGAGATGCTGCCGCCCCTTCTCGGTGAGGTGGGCGCTCCAATGCCCGCGGCGTTTGGTGACTTTGATGAGCCCTCGGTTCTGCAGGGCTTGTCCGCTGGTCTTGTACGTGCTGTCTGGCCAGACTCCGTCGGGACACCCCTGGCCCACCCAGCCGAGCACTGCCCGCTGCCGCTTGTTGAGGTCCTGTTCCATGTAGCCTCCCGCCGTCCCCTGGGTGCCCTGACCCCGGAGACGATGCCCGCTGCCCTTGCGGGAATTCTGGGTTGTTGAAAGGACTCCTCGTTCGGATGAGAGATATAGAGGGCGTGTTTACGGCGAGAGTCCCGGGCGGCTACGCAGCCTCGTCGCGCATGGCGGACTGGGCCGACTCGCTTTCGACGCCGATGACTTCGACGGTCACGCCGCGAGCGGCGAGGGCCTTCGCGGTCTGGGCCAGGGTGATAGCGGAGAACGGGAAGAGGGAGTCCGGCGTGAGCTTGGCTCCGTCCTTCAGAAGGATCGCGAAGACGACGCGGCGCGGGGTGAAGTCCTCGGGGATGCTGCGGGCCGGATCGCTGTTGACGTGTACGGACCGAGCGAACTCTGCGCGTACGGCCGCGTTCTCGAAGAGGAGCTCAACGGAGACGCGCGCCTGGCTGAACAGGTGACTCAGCGGGCTCGAGGAGTGCGCGGGCTTCACGAGGACAAGAGTGTCGTCCTCGGTGAACAGGTCGCAGATCTCGACGGAGTTGCTTGCCCGAAAGGGGTTGTGGACATTCTTCTTGTCCAGGCAGACCCAGCCGCGACGGGCCTGGGCGGCCAGCTTGTTGTAGTCGCCTTCGTCTACGGGACGCATACACGCGCATACCCTTCCTGTTGAGCTTCTCGGCGAGCGGCCAGCGGGGGAGATCGACGGAGGGCGCGTCGGGGAACAGGGGAGCCACGGAGCCTTTTCCAAGCTGGCGACGCTGACCGTGAGTTGGACAGTTCTGCGCAACGACGGAGCTCCTGGTAGACGGGTTCTCGACCAAGATCACCCGTGTCCGCCAGGAGCTTCGCGTGCTTGTCTCCCCGTCCTCGATTGATCTGTCCAGCCGCACCTTGCGGTTCCTGACCGGACGGCTGACAGTCAGGCCGCAGGAGATCGGGACGCGGTGGCGGCGCCTTCGCCCTTCACAGCCTCAACCTGAGGTTGGAAAAGGCTCAGCTATCCGGGTCGGTTTCCCGGCGAGTGCGACGACCTGCCGACGAAGCAGCCCACGGCGCCGGGTTCCGCCGTGTCGACCGGCAGCCGTCCGTCGCGCTTCCCGTCCGCGGTGGCGTTGCCGTCGTCCATGGAAGGACGTTCCGGCGCCGGACGTGTCACCTCGACCACTTGTGTCACGGGCCTTGACCCGCGTGAGGGCGACTCGTAGCTTGATCATAATTTCTGCAACTTGCAGAAAAATATTTCACGTCGGGTATGTCATTCAGGTGGCGGCTCATCAGGCCTCGTCCTGGTTTCGGGTCGTGGCCGACTGGATGGGGAGGGGAGCCATGGCACGAGGAGCCGCGATGGTGTTATTACGGATGCTGGGCAGGGTCCGCGTCGACGGGCGGGAAGTGGGCGGGGCGCGAGCGCGCACCCTACTGGTGGCTCTCCTGCTCGACTCGAACCGCATGGTCCCCGTGGACCACCTGGTCGACGCCCTGTGGGACGAGGACCCGCCCGCGTCGGCGGTCGCGAACGTCAGAACCCACGTCTGCACCCTGCGGCGGCTGATCGGCGGCGCGGCCACCCTGGTGTCCCGCCCGGGCGGATACGAACTGGTGGTGCCCGAGGACGTCTGCGACACCCACTTGTTTACGTCGGCCGTGGACGAAGGGCGCGCGGCACTCGCCGATGGCGCTCACGAGCGCGCGAGCGAGCTGCTCGACCGCGCCCTCGGCCTGTGGGGCGCGGGCCGGGCCGCGGCGGACGTCCGCCGGAACGGCTGGATCGCGGCCCGCCTGGCCCACCTGGACGAAGAGCGCCGGCGTACCGCTGAGGACTTCGCCGAGGCGTGCCTCAGCCTGGGTGAGCCGCGGGCCGCCCTGAGGGACCTCGCCGCGCTGCTGGCGGTGGACCCCCTGCGGACACGGAGCTGGGCCCTGCGGATGCGCGCCCACCACCTGCTGGGGGAGCGGGGCTCGGTGAACGAGACCATGCGGGAAGCCGCCGAGGTGTTCCATGACCACCTGGGATCACCGCTCGACGGAGAACTGGTGCGCCTTCACCAGGAGTTGTGCCGCAGCCGTATGTGACCGCCGTCCGCCCTCCCGTCAGGGGCCGTCGTCGGGAAGACGGGCGACGATCCGGTCCAGGGGCACGAGGCCGAAGGCCCGCGAGTCGGTGCTCGCTGCGCGGTTGTCCCCCAGGACTGCGGCGTAACCGGCCGGAACGGTCACCTCGGCAGCATGACGGCCGGGGACGCCCGGGGGCAGCGGGTCGCCGGGCAGCGCGGCGAGACGTTTCACGAGCAGCGCCTGGCGGTGCGGGCGCCGGGAAGGCCGGGGCCACTCCCAGGCGCCCGGTGCCGTGGGCTTCACGAGGATGACGATCTGTCCGTGGCGAAGGCGGGCGGCGAGACTGCGGTGGGCGACCACCGTCTGCCCCGGCCTGAGGGCGGGCTCCATGCTGGCGCCGTCGACGGTGACTCTGATCCGGAGCCGGCCCCTGGAGACGGGGAGGGCCAGGAACAGGGCGGCCGGCACGAGGAGCACCACGAGGACGGCCACCACTCCCGCGCTCACGCGTCCACCTCCGCTGGCCGGACCCCGGTCGGCCCCGCGCGCTCGGCGCGTCCGGGAAGTTCCGCCCGCCCGGCCCGCCCCGCATGTTCGGCGTCCGCGTCGTTCCGAGTGTCCCCTCCGTCCTCCGCGTAGCCGGCGGCCTGCCGGGCGAAGAGCCGGGCGTACCGGCCTCCGGCGGCGACCAGCGCCTCGTGGGTTCCCTGCTCGACCACCCGCCCCCCACGCAGGACGACGATGTGGTCCGCGCCGCGGGCCGCCGACAGCCGATGGGAGACGAGCAGGCTGGTGCGCCCGCGCCGGTGACGCGCGAGGAGGTCGTTCACCTCGGCCTCGGCCTCCGGGTCGAGGCCCGAGGTGGGCTCGTCGAGGACGAGCAGGTCGGCGTCACCGCTCACCAGCGAGCGGGCGAGAGCGACGCGCTGCCACTGCCCGCCGGAGAGTTCGACGCCGTCGTCGGCATCGGGGTCGCCGCCGGGGAAGGCCCGGCCGAGCATCGTGTCGTAGCCGCGCGGCAGACTCCGCAGGAGACCGTCCACGCCGGCGCGGGCGGCCGCGGCGTGGATCCGTGCGGGGTCGCCGTGCGCGTCGGGGGCCCCGAGGGCGATGTTCTCGGCGGCGGTGAGGTCGTACCGCACGAAGTCCTGGAAGACCGCGCTGATCCGGCGCCGCAGCTCGCCAGGATCGAAGGTGCGGATGTCGCGGCCGTCCCACAGGACCGTGCCGTGGGTGGGGTCGTAGAACCGGCACACCAGCTTGACCAGGGTGGACTTGCCCGCGCCGTTGTCGCCGACCAGCGCGAGGGAAGAACCGGCCGGAATGGTCAGGCTGACGCCGCGCAGGGCCCACTCGTGCTGATCGGAGTAGCGGAACGACACGTCACGCAGCTCGATGCCGGTCCGCAGCGGCGCCGGCCGGTCCTGCGGCGCCGGGCGCGGCAGATCAGGCGGCTGGCCGACCACCTGCGTGAAGTGCTCGAACAGCATGAGGCTGCGCTTGACGACGGCGAGTTGCGCGGCCGCGGTGCCGAGGCCGCCCTGGACCGCGGCGGTCGCGGCGACGGCCAGGGTGACGTCGCCCACGGTCAGCCGGCCGTGCGCCGCCTCCCGTACCGCCCACAGCAGACCGGCCGCGGCGACAGCCGCGGAAACCACGGCGGGCACGGCCTGTGCCACGGCGTTACGGCGCTCGGAACCACGACGGGCCTCGTTGATCGCCGCGCGATCCTCCCTCATGCGGGCCCGCAGATGATCGCCCGTGCCGAACAGGCGGATCTCCTTCGCCGCCTGGACGCTGCCGAGGAGCTGGGCGTAGAAGAGCTCGCGGCGCTCCAACGGGGTGACACGCAGCACGGTGTCGGCCCAGACCCGGGCCATGCGCAGCTCCACCAGCAGGGCCGGTACGGCCGACAGGAAGACGGCCGCCACCAGCCACCAGCTGACCACGGCGAGCGAGACGAGGAAGCCGGCGACCGTGACGGCCGCGCGGAGCAGGCCCACGCCGCCGGTCACGATCTGCGGCGGCGCCTCCTGTCCGCAGCTCTGCGCGAGCCGCAGCCGGTCGAGCTGGACGGGATCCTCGAAGCGGGCCAGGCCGACGAAGGAGTTGACGGCCAGGTAGAGGCGGTCCTGGGCGTGGAGGGCGACGGCCCGGGCGAGTTCGCCGCGCAGCAGCTCGTCGAGGTGGGGCAGGAGAGCGGTGGCCACGCCCGTCACCGCGAGCAGGACCGCGGGGGCGACGATCCGCCCGGGGGCGCCGCCCGCCGCGACCGTGTCCAGGACCGTGGCGGTCGCCCAGGCCGCGGTGACGGGGAGCTGGGCGACGAGGAGCGAGGTGGCGAGCACGCCGGCGAGCGGGCCGCGTGCCGCACGCCAGGCGAGGCCGAGGACGGCGGGCAGGGCGGCCGGCGGGCGGCTCACCCGACCGCCCCGGCCACGAGGGCGGTCAGGTCCCGGTCGACGACGGTGACGGCGCCGTCGGAAGCCAGGCGGCACACGACGGGATAACCGGTGACGCCGAACGCCTCCGCGACCGCGGTCGCCTGGTCCCCCGCGGTCACCAGGGCGATGTCCCCGAGCTCGGCCGTGTACGGCGCAGGGTCCTCGATGCCGGGGGTGATCACGGCCAGCACGTGGGTCCGGGGAAGCCCGAGGCTGCGCACGGTGGCGGAGAGACGGGGCAGCAGCTCGGTGCACGGCTCGCAGCCGGGCGAGAGGAAGGCGACGAGCGCGCCTTCGGGCAGGTCCCCCCGGGTGAGCGCCGTGCCGTCCGTGGCGCGGACCGAGAAGTCCCCGGCGGAGGAGCCGACGCTGCCCCCGTCGATCGGCCCCGACGGGCGGGCCGGTCCCAGGGTGCGCAGCTTGCGGATGACGCCGTACGTGAGGATCAGGTTGAGGGCGGTGAGGGCGCCCAGCAGGGCGACGGCCGAGCCGAGTACGGCCATGATCAGCTCCTGGAGGTGTCGGGAAGGGTGGAGAACAAGCCGGCGATCTCGTCGAGCGTGGTGACCAGCAGCGCACCGAGCGCTCCCGCGCCGACCGCCACCAGCAGCGGCGCCGCAGCGACCGGCTCCCGCACGGGGACGAGGGCGACGGCGGCGGCCCCCAGGAGGAGGACGTTGCGCACCACGTGCCGGCGCCCCAGGGGCGCGGAAGCACGGCCGAAGCACGCGCAGCGGGCCGCCGTGCCCCGCCGGCGCGTGACGACGACGCCAGCCGTGAACACCGCGACGAGGAGTCCGGCGGCCGACGCCCCCGCGCGGGCGGTCGCGGGCACGGCCAGGAGGACGGGGACCGCCGCCTCCGCGACGGCGACGCCCGCCGCGACCGCCGTCACCGCCCCGGACGGGAGCAGGCGCCAGGCGCGCGTCTCCGCGACGAAGCCGCCGAACGCCCTCCTCCCGCGCAGCTTCCCCGCGGCCGAGACGAGGAAGACCAGTGCCAGCAGGACCCGGCAGGCCATGACCACGTACACCAAACCGCTCATCCCTCTCTCTCGCGCCGTTCCCTGCCGGGGTCCGGCGCCGCAGCCGTGCCGCCGCGGGTGTCGTCCGTGCCGGCGGCAGCCTAGGAGAGCGGCATACAGGCTCCGTACGCGCGAGCGGTACGGAGCCTGTATGCGCGGTCGCTACCTTCTCTCTCGCCCTGCCGCGCCCGGCGGTCGGGCGACGGAGGGATCCTGTGATGAACACTTTGCAGCGACTCGCGGACAAGATGGCCGACCGGCTGGCCCCGACGGCGCGGGCGGAGGCGACCTGGTGGGTCAAGTACACGCGGTGCGTCAGCAGCAGTTGCAGCAGGGGCACGAAGGAGAACTACATGTGCTGGGACAGCTCGTTCTGCGCGGGCTGGCAGTCGACCGGCGTCTGTTGCTGACGCACCGCTGAGCGACCGTGGCGCGGCGGGGCGGACGCACCGCCGCGCTACGGCCTTCCCGAGGAGACCCCTTGTTGCGGCTCGCCGCCTCCCACATCCGTCACCGTGCCCTGCGCAGTCTCGCCCTGGTCCTCGGGATCCTGGCGGCGACCTCGGGCTTCACCCTGCTCACCGCCGGCGCGCAGACCTCGCAGCTGCGCACCACCGGCACGGTGGACGACAACTACCGGGGCGCGTACGACATCCTGGTGCGCCCCGAGGGCGGCCGCAGCGCGCAGGAGGACGAGCGGGGCCTGGTGCGGCCGAACTTCCTGTCCGGGCAGTTCGGCGGGATCACGGCCGCCCAGCAGGCGAGGATCGCCCGCATCGCGGGCGTCGACGTCGCCGCGCCGGTCGCGATGGTCGGGTACATCGTCAGTGACAACCCCGTGACCGTCGACGTCACCGACCAGGTCGATCGGAGCCGGACCCAGCAGGTGCTGACGCTGCGGCAGACCTGGAAGGGCGACCGCGGCCTGAGCCGTCTCGCGGACGAAGCCCCCGGCCGGATCTACGTGACCAAGAACCGTCTGCTGTGGCCGCGTACGCCCCGACTGGGCCGCCGGGAATCGCTTTCCTACGCCGACGGCACCGATCCCGCCCGCGTTCAGGCCCAGTGCCGCAACGACTACGCGCCCGTGCTGGAGGTGCTCCCCGACGGCCGCCGCGTGCCCCTGTGCCAGCCTTCGCGCTCCTCGCTGTCCGACGGCCGCGGCTGGCTGGCCGCGGCACAGCTCACCGAGGACGGCGACTTCGTCGTCGGAGAGGACTACCGGAGCCGGAAGCCCCTCGTGGAACACCGCCTGACCGAGAGCGTCTCCTGGCCCATGGCTCTCCTGCTGGCCGCCGTCGACCCCGGGGAGGAAGCGCGCCTGGTCGGGCTGGACAGGGCCGTCACCAGCGGTCGTTACCTGCGGCAGCGCGAGACCGTCGAGCCGAGGCCCGGCGAGCAGGGCGGCTGGCGCCGCTACGTACCGTTGCTGAGGTCGGCCACGGCGCAGATCGACGAGCAGGTCACGGTCGGTGTCGAGCGTTCCCGTCCCGGTGCCCCGGGCATCGGCGGGCTGTCCGCCGGCGAGGTCGCGAAACGGCTGGAGTCACTGCCCGGTACCGTTCTGAGCACCCGGACACTGACCGCCGACCAGGCGTACGGCACCCGGCGGGGAACCGTCGCCTACCTCACGCGGATCATCCAGTCCGGCCCTCCGGAGTACGGCGCCGGCTCCCCCCTCGCTCCCGCCGGGGTCCCGGTCGACCGAGAGGCCCTGTGGCGCAGCGAGCACTTCTCCGGCCTCTCCATACCGCGCTTCACCCAGGACGTCGCCTATCGCCCCCTGCGCCGCGTCCCCGAGTACCGCTCGCCCGAGTCCCTCGACGGCACGTGGTTCGAGGACGCGATCGACGTCGGCACCTTCGATCCCGCCCGCCTCACCGAGTTCTCCGCCCTCTCCCGCGTCCCCCTGGAGACCTACCAGCCGGTCGAGGCCGTCGGCGCCGACGCGGCGTCCCGCCGCCTCCTCGGCGACCGCCCCCTCCTCCCCAACAGCAATCCCGGCGGCTACCTCGCCACCCCGCCCCAGCTGCTCACCACGCTCGCCGCGCTCGACCGGATCCTCGACCCGGCCTCCGCGCAGGCCCGCGCGCCGATCTCGGCGGTCCGGGTGCGCGTCGCCGGCGTCACCGGGACGGACGCCGCCTCCCGCGAGCGCGTCCGGGCCGTGGCCGAGGAGATCACCCGCACCACCGGGCTCGACGTCGACCTCACGATGGGTTCCTCCCCTTCCCCCCGCACCGTCCGCCTGGGCCCCGGGGCGTACGGCCGGCCGGCGCTCGCCCTCACCGAGGGCTGGTCGGTCAAGGGCGTGGCCGTCGCCCTTGTCGACGCCGCCGACCGCAAGAGCGTCCTCGTCTCCAGCCTCGTCCTCGTCGTCTGCGTCCTCTTCCTCCTCAACGCCGTGGGGGCCGGTGTCCGCGACCGCCGCAGGGAACTCGCCGTCCTCGGCTGCCTCGGATGGTCCCGCCCCCGCGTCGCCTCGCTGATCCTCACCGAGACGGCCCTCGTCGGCACGGTGGCCGGTGTGCTCGGCGCCGTCCTGGCGTACGTCCTCGGCCCCCCGCTCGGCATCGGCGTGCCGCCCGGCCGCGCCGTCCTCGCGGTCCCCGTGGCCCTGGCCGTCTGTCTGTCCGGCGCTCTGCTCCCGGCCCTGCGCGCCACCGTCCCGCACCCCGCCGAAGCCCTCCGCCCCGCCGTGCGGGCGGCCCGCCGGCCCCGCCGCCACCGCACCCTCGCGGGCCTCGCGGCCGCCAACCTGGCCCGGGTTCCCGCCCGTACCGCCCTCGGCGCGCTCTCCCTGGCCGTCGGCGTCTGCGCGGTCACCGCTGTCGCCGCGATCCTCACCTCGTTCCACGACCGGGTCGTCGGTACGGCGCTGGGGGACGCGATCGCCCTGGAGGTCCGCGGTGTCGACGTCGCCGCCGCCCTCGGCACCGCGCTGCTCGGCGCCCTGGCCGTGGCGGACGTCGTCTTCCTCGGCGTCCGGGAACGGGCCTCGGAGTTCGCCGTCCTGCGGGCGACCGGCTGGTCCGAGCCTCAGCTCGCCCGTCTGGTCCTCCACGAGGCCGTCCAGCTCGGGCTCCTGGGGGCCGTGGCCGGCTCCGCGGCCGGGGCCGGGGCGGTCGCCTGGCTCGTCGGTTCCTTCACCGCGGCCCTGGCCGTGACCGCGGCGGCCGCCGCGGCCGGCGGTGTGCTCCTGACCGCGCTGGCCGCCCTCGGACCGGTCGCCGCCCTGCTGAGACTGCCCACCGCTCCCCTTCTCGCAGAGGACTGAACCCCATGCGCACAGCCTCCTCCTCCGGCGCAGCCGTCGAAGTCACCGGCCTGACCCGGGTCTTCGGGCGCGGAGAGGCCCGGATCACTGCCGCGGACGGCATCGACCTGACCATCCCCGCGGGCCAGAGCGTCGCCGTCACCGGACGTTCCGGATCCGGCAAATCGACCCTCCTCCACCTCCTGGGGGCCATCGAGCGCGCCGACGCCGGCACCGTCCTCGTCGACGGAGACGACATCACCGCCCTCCGCCGGAAGAGACTCACGGAGTACCGCAGAAGCGTCGGCTTCGTCTTCCAGCGCTTCCACCTCCTGCCCGCCCTCACGGTCCTCGACAACGTCCTGGCACCCGTCCTGCCCCGCCGAACCCCCTACGACAAGCACGAACGCGCCCGCGACCTCCTCCGCGCCGTCGGCCTGGAAGGCCGCGAGCACGCCCACCCCGGCCACCTCTCCGGAGGGCAGCAGCAACGCGTCGCCCTGGCCCGCGCCCTCGTCGACACCCCCCGCCTCCTCCTCGCCGACGAACCGACCGGCGCCCTCGACTCCGCCACCGGAGCCGACGTCATGGACCTGATCGTCCGCCTCGGCCGCGAGCACGGCACCACCGTCCTCATCGCCACCCACGAGGAAGCGGTCGCCGCAGGCTGCGACCGCCGCCTGCGCATGCAGGACGGCCGAGTAGTCGAGGACTCCGCGGTCCGCACCCCCCGGCCCGGCCCGGCGACCGCCCCCGGCAACATCGACTGAACTCCGGCCGGCCGCCACCCAGGTTCAGCAACGAGTGAAGAAGGCGGTGGCGGCCGCCAAGGGAGTCTCCGACCCGGCGGAACGCAGCCAGGCCGTCAGCGCCGCCTGGACGACCGCTTCCGAACCGGTGATGCCCACGCAGCGGACCGAAACGAAACCCGAGCGGGGCGGCAGCCCGGCCGGAGCTCGGGCCCCGGAGGCGGCGCACTCGAGCTGCTGAACGTGGCGCGACAGGCAATCGAGAACGCCACAGAGGACAAGGCCGCCCGAAGGCTCGTAGTGGCGAGGAAGCCCAGCGGCAGCAGGACGCCGTCCACCGCGCCGGCCGGATCCTCAGCAAGGTGAAGGTCGACGCCGACGCCACCCCCGATGTCGATGTCGATGTCGATGTCGACGTCGACGCTGACGCCGTCGACGAGGACGGCATCGTCGACGCAGAGCTTGACCCCTGCGGTTGAGCGGGACTTCCCCAACTAGGGAAGTGAAGCTTCCCCTTGATCGTGGACACCTGGAGACTGGGACCTGAGGTTCCAGAGGAAGTAGCACCAGGTGGGAAGCAAGTACACGAAGCGGTACACCGAGGAGTTCAAGCGGGACGCGATCGCGCTCGTCGACTCCTCGGGCAAGACGGTCACCGCGGTGGCCCGGGAACTTGGCATCAGCTCCGAGTCCCTGCCCGGCTGGTACCGCCGGGCCAAGGCCGACCAGGGCGAGGGCGCCCCGGGCGAGCTGACCAGCGCCGAGCGCGAGGAACTCAAACGGCTGCGCAAGGAGGTCCGCGAACAGCAGCAGAGGATCGAGATCCTGAAAAGAGCGACGGCCTTCTTCGTGAAGGAGAACGACCGGTGAGCGAGCTGTACCGGTTCGTCCACGCGGAGAAGGCGAACTACCCGGTCGTTCCGCTGTGCCGGGTGCTGAAGGTCGCCCGCTCCTCCTACTACGCGTGGTGTGATGGCGAGGCGGCCCGCCGCGCCCGTCAGGCCGCCGACGACGCGCTCGGGCACGAGATCACGGTGCTGCACATCGCTTCCCGCCACACTTACGGTGTCCCGCGCATCCACGCTGAGCTGCGGCGCCTGGGGCGGCGGGTGAACCGTAAGCGCATCGCGCGCGTGATGCGCGAGCGCGACATACGCGGCGTCACGCGGCGCAAGCGCCGCTCGCTGACCCGGCCCGATGCGAAGGCGAAGCCGGCCCCGGACCTGATCGGCCGCGACTTCCACGCCGAGCGTCCCGGGATCAAGCTGGTCGGCGACATCACCTACCTGCCGACCGCTGAGGGCTGGCTCTGCCTCGGCCGCTGGCTGGACCTGGCCACTCGCGAGGTCGTCGGCTATGCCATGGCCGATCACCACCGCACCGAGCTCGTCGTCGACGCCCTGGACATGGCCCATGGCCGGGGGAACCTGGAGCCGGGCTGTGTGATCCACAGTGATCGCGGCAGCGAGTACACCTCATCCCAATTCCGCCACCGGATAGGCGAGTTGGGACTCCGGCGGAGCTGCGGGCGGACCGGATCGCGCTTCGGCAATGCCGCCGCGGAGAGCTTCCGGGCCCTGCTCAAGGAGGAGATCGGCACCCGGACCTGGCCCGACCGGGCGACCGCCCGCGCCGAGGTCTTCACCTTCATCGAGACCTTCTACAACCGCCGCCGCCTGCGCAAGCACAAGATCTTCGGCTACCTCACCCCGGCCGAGACCCGGCAGCGGAATCAACACGCTCTCGCGGCATAACCATCGAGTGTCCGAGACCACGGGGAAACTTCAGCTGCGCCCCCCGTGACTGCGGCCGCAGTGCTAGACGGTGCGGATGACAGGGGCAGGTTTGATGTCCTGGGCGTCGATGAGGGTGCGGATGTCGTTCGGGTCTGAGGTCCAGATGATGGCGCCGAGGCTGGCTGCCATGGTCACGACGGTGGCGTCGACGATGTCGGAGGTGCCGGCCTTGCCGCAGAGGATGCCTGCGGATTTGGCGGTCTCGAGGCCGACGGGTGCGACGTGGCACCCGGCGAGGAGCTTGCCGAGTCTGACCTGGCGGCGGGAGTCCCGCCATGCCTGGCTGACGACGACGGACGGGACGTGGATGTCCCGGCCGTCTTCGAGGGCCAGGCTGTGGCGGGCCCACATGCGTCGGTCGTCGTTGTCGATGGCGATGAGGACCCCGGCGTCGTACAGGTAGGGGATGTTCACGCGGCCGAGGCTCCCGAGCCGCTGAGGTACTCGGAGTCGGCGGCGGCAAGGTCCGCGCGGGCGGCGGCGAGCTCGTCCGGGGTGAAGGCGCCGTGTTCTGCCTGCCACTCCTGGATGACGGCCCGGCCGGCCCGCAGGCGCAGCTCGCGTTCGGCTGCTCCGGCGACGAGGCGGGAGAGCGGGATGCCTTCTTCCTCGGCGGCTCCGGCCAGGGCTTCGACCAGGGATTCGTCGAGAGTGATAGTCACCTTCTTGGTAGCCATACATTAACCATAGCGTGGTATGGCATCCGATGCTGATGTGCGGATCACGTGGTGGTGAGCGCGGAGGGCGTCAGCGCATCCGGCGAGGGGCAGCCTCGCGGACTCGACGGTCCGCAGGGGGGAGGCTGGGGCCACATTCGCCGGAAAGGGCGGATTGGTGATGAATGTCTTGCCTGGTCGCGAGGTGGCGGTGCACGAGCACGGGCCAGGCGAAGGATCGGGGCTTGGGTGGCGAGCGTCTTTCAGAGGTGCATGAGGGATGTCCGGGACCGGAACTTTCCCTGTGATCGTCCGCGGTGTCGGCATGGGTGGACGGTGCGGTACCGGGAACCGGGCGGTAGGCGCGGGCGGCAGCGGGAGAGGTCGTTTCCCCGTCGGGTGGGCTTGGACGGTGCGGACGCCTTCTCCGACAAGGTCGAGAACGACAAGAAGGCCGGCATCCGCTTCGATACCGCCCGAGGGCTTGTGTCGTTGCGGGTCTGGGCTCAGGAGTGGCTGGAGCGGAGGGTCGTCGGTGAGTCGACGCGCCGCAACTACGAAGGGTTCATCCGTAACCATCTCGTGCCGCGTCTGGGACGGAAGATGCTGGCCGGCGCGGCGCGACTTGGAGAAGTTCGCCAAGGACTTGCATGTCTCTGGTGCCGGGTTGTCGGTCTCCACGGTCAATGACCGGATGGTGGTGGTGGCCGCGATGCTGGAGGCGGCCGTCGCTGACAAGCGCATCCCGGACAATCCCGCCCGCGGCGTCCGGATATCCCGGGCGGGATTGTGCGCGGTGGACGAGGACGAGATTCCCACGCTGGGCGAAGTCGATCTGATCGCGGCGCACATCGCCCCGCGGTACCGGCTCGCGGTCTACCTTCAATCGGGAACAGGCCAGCGCACCAGCGAGGTCCTCGCCATCTCCGCCGGGTGCCTGCGGTCCGGCTTCGTCAGGATCCGCTGGCAAGTCAGTGCCAAGGCTCACACCGCAGCGACTGCCACGCGGTCTTCGTGCCGCTCAAGCACCGGACGGAGGGTGAGTACCGGGACGTCCCGGCCGCCTCGTTCGTCGAGCAGGAGATCGACGCCCACCTGTCGCGGTGGGAGTCGGTTCCTGTGGCCCTCCCCGACCGGCGGGGGGCAAGCGACGCCGGCTGGAGGTCTTCTTCGCCCCGCGCCTGCGCGGCAAGGGCGAGATGCCCACCGCCTCCACCTACGGCTACCACTTCAGGAAGGCATGCGTGTCGGCGGGCCTGGCCGATGCGGACGGCAGGCCAAGTACACGCCCGGCAGTCTCCGGCACTTCTTCGCCTCGATCGCGTTGGCGAACGGCGTACCGATCCGCGAGGTCTCCCGCTGGCTCGGCCACAAGTCGATCAAGACCACTGTGGACATCTACGGTCACCTCGTTCCCAATGCGTGGGATCGCTGTCGAGACATCATGCAGAACGCCATGCGCCCTGCGATCGAGGGCGTGGAGGGGCCGCGCTCCGCCGCTTGACGTGCTGGATGCGCTGGGTGAACGCCTACCGTGCTGGATCGGTGCTGGCTGCGATCATGTGAAGAAACGTTTTCGCAGGCGGGAGCTCTGTACTACAGATTCCGCTGCAACGTCTGATCGCAGCGGGAAGGGACCGGGCTCCGAGGAGTCCGGTCCCTTTCGCGTGTTCGTGCCCGGCTGCGCCTTGGGGTGGTTGTGGGCGGGTGGGGATTCGGCCGGGGAGGGGGCTGTGGGGGAACTCCGCGGCGCGGTCGTCCCTCTTACCCCACGTATCCTCGAGTGCTGGGGATCGGGGGACGGGGGACAAGGGATCGCGGAGGTATCAGGTGGAGTTCCGGCTGCTCGGCTCCGTTGCGCTGGTGACGGAGGACGGCGACGTAGCCCTGGGGCCCGCCAAGCGGTCCAGTCTGCTCGCCATGCTTCTGTTGCGGCCCAACGGCGCCGTGAACGTGGGGCAGTTGATCGATGCCCTGTGGGAGGACGAGCCGCCGACGCACGCCAAGACCGTTCTCCAGGGGCATGTCTCGCGGCTGCGGGCGCTGCTTGCCGAGCACGGGGCGGAGGCGTACGGCGTCGAGCTCGCCACCCAGGGTTCGGCGTACGTGCTGCGCATGCCGGAGTCGCTCGTCGACGCCCACCGCTTCGAGGAGCTCGTCGGGCTCGCCGGGGTGCAGCGGCATCCCGGTGACGCCGTGCGGATGCTGCGCGAGGCGCTCTCGTACTGGCAGGGGCCCGCGCTCACCGGGACGGTCCACAGCCGGCCGCTGGAGGCGGCCGCCGGGGGGCTCGAGGAGATGCGGCTGTCCTCGGTGGAGGCGCTGGCCGAGGCGTACGGGGCGCTCGGCGAGCACGGCCGGGCCGCCGCCGTGCTCCGTACCGAGGCCGTCGCCCACCCCCTGCGCGAGTCCCTGGCCGCCGCGCTGATGCTGGCGCTCGGCCGCGCGGGGCGCCAGTCGGACGCCATCGACTGGTACCACCGCACCCGCCGGCTGCTCGCGGAGGAGCTCGGAGTGGACCCCGGCGAGGCTCTCGCCGAGGCGTACGCGACGCTCCTCCGCTCCGCCGAGCCGGTCGCCCGCGTCCCCCGCCCCGCCCTCCCGGTCGAGGCGGCCGTCGCGTTCGCGGTGCCCGAGCAACTGCCGCGCGCACCACGCGGATTCACCGGTCGGGGCCCCGAGATGACCGCGCTCGACCGGGCCGTAGGTGGTGTGGTCGCGCCGCTGTGCCTGGTCACCGGGCCCGCCGGTGTCGGCAAGTCCGCCTTTGCCGTCCACTGGGCCTACGAGCGGCGCGCGGGCTTCCCCGACGGGCGACTTTTCGCCGATCTGCGCGGCTTCAGCGACACCCCCGCGCCCGAGACCGCCGCCGTCCTCCGCGAGTTCCTGCTCGCGCTCGGCGTCCCTGCGCTCCGGATCCCGGAGGCCGCCGACGCGCGGGGCGCCCTCTTCCGCTCCCTCACGGCGGGCCGCCGGCTGCTCGTCGTCCTCGACAACGCGCGCTCCTCCGAGCAGGTCAGGCCGCTGCTGCCCGGCGGCGACCTCTGCGCGACCGTCGTCACCAGCCGCGACCGGCTCAGCGGCCTCATCGCCTCCGACGCCGCCTGGCCGGTGCCGCTGGGGCAGCTGCCGTCCGCCGACTCCGCCGCCCTGCTCGCCACCGTGCTCGGCGAGGCGCGGGTCGCGGCCGAACCCGCCGCCGCCGAGCGGCTCGCCGGACTCTGCGACGGTCTGCCGCTCGCCCTGCGGGTCACGGCGGCCCGGCTCGCCGAGCGGCCGCAGTGGACGCTCGACGCGATGGTCGGCGAACTCGCCGACGAGCAGGTGCGGTTGACCCTCCTCGACGTCGAGGACGTCGGGGTATCCGCCGCGCTCCGCCTCACCGTGCAGCAGCTTCCCGAGTCCGCCGCCCGGCTGTTCCGCGCGATCGGCCTGCACACCGGCTCCGACCTGGACCCCTTCGCGGCGGGTGCGCTCGCCGGTACGTCCCCCGCGCACGCCTCCGTCGACCTGGACCGCCTCGCCGCCGCCCACCTCCTCGCCGAGGCCGTCCCCGGCCGCTGGACCCCGCACGACCTGGTGCGCCTCTACGCCCGCCATCTCGCCCCGCAGGCCGACCCCGAGGGCCTGCCCCGCCTCCTGGACCACTACCTCTTCACGGGCCTCGCCGCCGACGCCGCCGCCGAACCGGGCTCCCAGCCCTGCTACTCGCTGCCCGCCGACGCCCGACGGCCCGCCGCCACAAAGGAGTTCGAGGACCGTACGGCGGCCATCGACTGGTACGTCGCCGAACGCCCCGCCCTGGAGGGCGCGGTGGCCGCCGCCGCTGCCGCAGGCCTCCACGACCGGGCCTGGCGGCTCGCCCTCGTCCAGTGGCCGCTGATGCTCATGCGGATCGGGGACGGCTGGACCCCGCTCCTGGAGGCCGGGCTCGCCTCGGCCGAACACGTGGGCGACCTCGACGCGCAGTCGCGGACGCGGGCGCTCCTCGGCTGGGTGCTGCACGAGGAGGGGCGGGACGCCGAGGCGCTCGTCCACCTGGAGAAGGCGCCGATCCTCGCCGCCCGGGCCGGGGACGCGGTCAGCGAGGCGATCGCGTACGTCAACTACGCCGCCGTCCTGGACGCGACCGGGGAGCACGAGCGGGCCGGGCTGCTCATGGTCCACGCGGTCTCGCTGGCCGACCGCACCGGTCATCCGTCCACCCAGGTGCTGACCCTCCAGCACCTGGCGTCGCACTGTCTGAAGGCCGAGGAGTACGACGAGGCGCTCGCGCACACCGTTCGCGCGGGGGAACTGGTCGCACCCGACGCGGCGGTCGTCCGGGCCCAGCTGCAGATCGTCCGGGGTGAGGCGCTGGCCGGTATAGGCCGCCTTGAGGAGGCCGCTGACCAGCTGAAACGGGCGATCGCCGCAGCCGACGCGGCCGGTTTCACCGAGGGATCGGCGCGGGCGACGGAGCGACTTTCGCGGCTGTCAGCGGATCGTTAGCGGTACGCAAGCGGGACGGCAGCGGCAGGCCGGAAGCTGAATACAGCACGCGGTACGGATGTGCGTACCGCGTCGACCGAACAGCTACACGGGGGAGAACCACCATGCGTAAGACCATGCGCACCCAGCACAAGACCACCGTCCTGGCCGCCGCCGCCCTCACCGCCCTCTCGCTGGGCCTGACCGCTTGCGGCGGCGACACCGGCACCGGCGCCAAGGACGGGGGAAGCGCGAGCAGCGCGGCCGCCGGGACGGGCTCGACCGGGGGCGAAGCCGGCACCGCCGGCACGGCGGGCCAGGCCTCGGCGAAGGGCGCGACCACGGGCGGTTCCACGGCCGGCGGGTCGTCGGGCGGGTCCACGGCCAGTGGCTCCACGTCCGGCGGCTCCACGTCCGGCGGCTCCACGGTCAGTGGCTCCACGACCGGCGGGTCGACTTCCGGCTCCGCTTCCGGGGGCACGAGCAAGGCCGGCACCACCGGCGGTACGACCTCCGCCGCGGCCCCGGCCTGCGCCTACGGCGACATCAAGATCACCGCGGCGAAGGCGGACGAGGTCCCGACCGAGCACATCGTCCTCACCGCCACCAACACCTCCGGCAGCTCCTGCACCCTCCTCCAGTACCCGCTGATCGCCTTCGGCGACATCCAGACGGCCAAGGACGTCCCGGCCGTCGCCAAGAGCAAGCCGGCCGCCCCGGTCGTCCTGAAGCCCGGCAGCCCCGCGTACGCCAACGTGCGGGTGGCGTTCGGCGGTGTCGACGAGGACAACAAGGTCGTGAAGAGCTTCAACGTGAACCTCTTCGCCGCCGACGGTCCGGCCGAGGGCAGCATCGTCGTCAACGCCCCGGCGGGCGGCCTCGCCGTCGACGAGGCCGTCGCCAAGACGGGCTACTGGACGCCTGAACTCCGCAACGGCGCCGACGAGTTCTGATCCCCTGTCATCAACGTCAGGAACGTCCCGCCCGTCTCGCGTACCGCCCGGAGGATCGGGCGGGCGCGGGGCGGGCGCGGGGCGTCTCGGGCCCGCCCGTACGGCATCGGAGGCAGCGCCTCCTCGTGCCGCCACAAGGAATTCACACGTGGCGCGAGGGGCGCGAGTGGCGGGAGGGGTGACGGTGCGGGCCCGAGCTCCAGGCCCCAGGGGTCGCGGCACTGCCGACAACACCAGGTGAGCGCGTCCGTGGGAGAGCGGACGGGGCGGCGGGGGCGGTCGCGGGGGGCGGGATGTCAGCCGTGTGACACGGGTGTGTCGGCTCCGCCGTGACTCTTGTGTGATTCCTATGGATCCGCCAATCTTTCGCTCGGCAGCCGGACATGCGAAGCGGCCCGGATCTCGTGTCGCCTTGTCATGCCCATGCCTTCCCCCACAGCAACGCACCACCAATGAGGAGGACCCCTCACATGTCAGTGATGCGTGATTCACGTCGCCGAACAGCCACGGCCGCGGCCATCGCCGTCGCAGCCCTCGCCCTCGGTTCCGCCGCCACCCTCCCGGCCGCCGCCGCCCCGGCCGCCGCGCAGGGCGTCATCGAGAACGCCGGAGCCGAAGGCACCATCGCGGGCAGCTACATCGTCACCCTCGACGAGTCCGCGCAGGCGGAGACCGCCGAGGGCCGGGCGGTCGCCGCCAAGTTCGGCGCGAAGATCAAGCGGACGTACACCTCGGCGATCAACGGCTACTCCGTCGAGCTCTCCGAGGCGCAGGCGCGCAAGCTCGCGGCCGACCCCGCCGTGAAGTCCGTCGTGCAGAACCGCGTCTTCACGATCGACGCCACGCAGCCCTCCCCGCCGTCCTGGGGCCTCGACCGGCTCGACCAGCGGGCCCTCCCGCTGAACCAGAGCTACAGCTACCCGGACACCGCGGGCCAGGGTGTCACCGCGTACATCATCGACACCGGTGTCCGCATCAGCCACAGCGACTTCGGCGGCCGCGCCTTCAACGGCTACGACGCCATCGACAACGACAACACCGCCCAGGACGGCCACGGTCACGGCACCCACGTCGCCGGTACGGTCGCGGGCACGTCGTACGGCGTCGCGAAGAAGGCGAAGATCGTCGGCGTCCGCGTGCTCGACAACTCCGGCTCCGGCACGACCGAGCAGGTCGTCGCGGGCATCGACTGGGTGACGCAGAACGCCGTCAAGCCGGCCGTCGCCAACATGAGCCTCGGCGGAGGCGTCGACACCGTCCTCGACGCCGCCGTCCGCAACTCGATAGCCTCCGGCGTCACGTACGCCGTCGCCGCGGGCAACGACAGCTCCAACGCCTCCAACTACTCGCCGGCGCGCGTCGCGGAGGCCATCACGGTCGGCTCGACGACCAGCACCGACGCCCGCTCCAGCTTCTCCAACTACGGCACGGTCCTGGACATCTTCGCCCCGGGCTCCTCCATCAAGTCGTCCTGGAACACCAGCGACACCGCCACCAACACCATCTCCGGTACGTCGATGGCGACCCCGCACGTCGCGGGCGCCGCCGCCGTCTACCTGGCCGGCAACCCGACGGCGACCCCGTCCCAGGTCTCCACGGCCCTGACGACCGCCGCCACGCCGAACGTCGTCACCAGCCCCGGTACCGGCTCCCCGAACAAGCTCCTCTTCGTCGGTGGCGGTGGCACCACCCCGCCGCCCACCGGCCCGAAGTTCGAGAACACCGCGGACTTCGCCATCGCCGACAACGCGACCGTCGAGTCCCCGGTCACCGTGAGCGGCGTCACGGGCAACGCCCCCTCGGGCCTCCAGGTGCCGGTGAACATCGTCCACACCTACATCGGTGACCTCCAGGTCCAGCTGATCGCCCCCGACGGCTCGGCGTACACGCTGAAGGCCTTCGGCACCGGCGGCAGCGCGGACAACATCAACACCACGTACACCGTGAACGCCTCCTCGGAGGTCGCCAACGGCACGTGGAAGCTGCGGGTCACGGACAACGCGAACGCCGACATCGGCAAGATCGACTCCTGGGCCCTGCAGTTCTGAGCCTCTGAGCCTCTGAGCCTCTGAGCCTCTGAGCGTCGGTAACGGTATCGAGCGGTGAGGGGCGGTCGCCTGCGGGCGGCCGCCCCTTCGGCGTACCCCGGCTCGGAAGGTGGGGCGGGCCACCACGTACGATGCGCGCTCGTTCGTCTGTTCGTACCAGCCGTGTCAGTCGCGCCAGTGGTACCCGCCGCACGAGCCGCCCTCAGCCGTACCGAACCGCCCCTACAGGAGCACGTCAGTCGTGGAGCCGACCCAGCCGCCCCAGCAGCCCCCTTCGCCCCAGGGAGCCCCGCAGCAGCAGGGCTGGGCCGCCCCCGGCCCGTACACCTCCCCAGGGGGGCCGTACGCGGCCGGCCCTTACGGCCAGCCAGGTCACCCCGGCCAGCCCGGCGTGCCCGGCGTGTCCGGTCCCTACGGGCAGCCCCAGCGCTCCACCAACGGCCTCGCGATCGGCTCCCTCGTCGCCGGTGTCGTCTGCTGCCTCCCGCCCCTCGGACTCGTCCTCGGCCTGATCGCGCTCCCGCAGATCAAGAAGAGGGACCAGTCGGGCAAGGGGCTCGCGGTCGCGGGCATCATCCTCTCCGTCGTCAGCTGCCTGCTGCTCGTCGTCGGTCTCGTGACCGGTGGCATCGGCTCGGCCCTCGACGGCTTCAAGGAGGGCGTCGACGAGGCCTCGCGCACCAAGTCGCCGTTCGCCCTGCGCGCCGGGCAGTGCTTCGGTGACGACGGCAAGCTGGAGGACTACGCGACGGACGTCGAGATCGTCGATTGCGCGAAGCCGCACGACGGCGAGGTCACCGGCAGTTTCAAGCTCACCGGTTACGACAAGTGGCCCGGCGAGTCCGCGATCGAGAAGGTGGCGGAGAAGCGCTGCGAGGCGGTCAACTCCGCCTACGCGCTGGACACCTGGGCTGTCCCCTTGGACGTGTTGGTGTACTACTACATGCCGAGCGGCCAGAGCTGGCGCTTCGGCGACCGGACCGTGACCTGCACGTTGGCGAGCGAGGACGGGCCCATCAGCGGTTCTCTCCGGTCCGACGCGAGCACCCTGACCGCCGACCAGGAGCACTTCCTGAAGGCCGTCAACCCGATCGAGACGGTCGGCTACGAGGAGCCGCTCAAGGACCCGGACGAGGACTTCGCCGCCAACAGGAAGTGGGCCGGGAAGATGTTGGCGGCGGTCGACGCGGCCCGCGCCGGCCTGGGGAAGCACTACTGGCCCGGCGCCTCCACGGCCCCCGTCGCGTCGCTCGGTAAGGAGCTCGACGCGGCCTCGAAGGAGTGGCGGAAGCTGGCCGGGGCGGCCGACGCGGACGCCTACTGGGAGGCGTACGAGGCCGCCTGGGACACCCTGCCCGTTGACCTGGGCGCGAAGGCGCGGACCGGGCTCGGCCTGACGGACACGCCGCCGGTGGAGGACACGCCGGGCAGCTCGGCCTGACGGGCGGAGGCCTGGGGGCTGAGGGCGTAGGGGTACGGGTTACGGGCTGGGTGCGGGCTACCGGCTTGGTACGGATTGCGGGGCCGGGTCTCCCTTGGGGGAGGCTCGGCCCCGTCGTCGTGCGCGGTCCGGACGGCGTCGCCTAGCGCCGGGTCAGGCCCCGGTCGATCGCGGCGATCAGCTCACCGTCGGGGGTGTCGCCGTCGAGGGACCAGACCATGGCGCCGCCGAGACCCTGCCGGCGGACGTACTCCGCCTTGGTGCGCAGCACGGTCGGGTCGTCGTAGGTCCACAGGGTGGTGCCGTCGAAGAGCCAGGCGTGGCCGTTCCTGTGGCCGCGGTAGAGCGTGTACGTCCCGGACTCCGCGAGCTTCCTGAGGTGCTTGTAGTCCTCGGAGCCGGCGACCCAGGTGGCCGGGGCGGGCCCGGCCGCCGGCTGGTTCAGGCCGTCGCCGCCGCCGGTGACGCCGGTCCAGCCCTGGCCGTAGAAGGGCATGCCGACGACGAGCTTGTGGGCGGGCGCGCCGCGCCGCAGCCAGGCCTTGACGGTCTGGTCGACGCTGAAGTCGCCCTTGGCGAAGAGCGCGGACTGCTGGGCCGTCGTCGTCTCGCCGGAGACGTGGAAGTCGTAGCCCTGGAGGTTCACGAAGTCGAAGTCCCGCATGATCTTCGCGACTTCGAAGCCCGCGTCGATCTTGGCCGGGGCGGTGGGCACGTACGCGCTGAGGTCGTAGTGCCGGTGTTGGGGCAGCGAGCGCCCGTAGGCGTCGAGCTGCGTGCGGAACTCCCGTACGAGCTTGGTGAAGTTGGGCTTGTCCTCAGGGCGGATCACGTTCCCGGGGGCGCCGTCCGAGCCGGGCCACTCCCAGTCCAGGTCGATGCCGTCGAAGAGGCCGGCGGCGGCTCCGGCCCCGCCGCGGGCGCCGTCCGCGGGGAGGTTGCCCTTGATGTACGTGTCGATGCAGGAGGCCACCAGCGTCTTGCGGCCGGCGTCGGTGCGTACGGCGTCGGAGAAGTGCGCCGATCCGCTCCAACCACCCAGCGAGATCATGACTTTGAGGCCCGGGTTCTTCGCCTTCAGCTCGCGCAGCTGGTTGAAGTTGCCGGCGAGGGGCTGCTCGGCGGTGTCGGCGACGCCGTCCACCGAATCGGCCGAGTCGACGGGGCGTACGTAGTCGGCCCAGGGGTCGGATCCTGGGACGTTGCCCATGAGGCACGTGCCGTTCGAACCGACGATGCCGAAGGCGTAGTTGATGTGGCTGAGCCGTGCGGCCGTACCGCTGGTCTCCAGGTCCTTGACCTGGAAGTCCCGGCCGTAGATGCCCCATTGGGTGAAGTACCCGATGCGCTTCAGCGAGTGGGTGGGGGAGGAGGGCTGGTGCGCGTCGGCCGTGGGCGTCAGAGTGGCGAGGAGGCCGAGGGTGGCCGCGGCGGCGGCGCCGAAGGTCAGCTTGGTCAGGGCTCTGGGGCGCATGGGCTCGTTCCTGTGCGAGGCGGGATGGCGCGTGCGAGGTGGAGCGTGCGTGCGTGCGTGATGGAGCGTCGTGCGTGATGGAGCGCTGTGTGGTGGAGCGTGCAGGGAGGAAACGTATTGGTCTGGACCAATAGGGGTCAAGGGTGCGGCGCCGCTCGAACGCGACCCGAACACCGCCCAGGCGTCGCCCACTTGCGGTGACCGCGGGTAGCAGGACCTGCGACCGGCGCGTCATCACTTCGAGTGAAACTTTGGCCCATGCTTGCGGATCGCGACCCTCGGTTGTCAGTCTGTAGCTGACAGTCAACCTGAGGGGATGGTCCAGTGACATTCGGTGAGCAGCCCGCCTACTTGCGCGTGGCGAGCGATCTGCGGGAGAAGATCGCCAACGGCTCGCTTCCGCCGCATACCCGTCTCCCGTCGCAGGCGCGCATCCGCGAGGAGTACGGGGTGTCGGACACCGTCGCGCTGGAGGCCCGCAAGGTGCTCATGGCCGAGGGGCTCGTGGAGGGCCGGTCCGGCTCGGGGACGTATGTGCGGGAGCGTCCGGTGCCGCGCCGGATCGCCCGCTCCGGCTACCGCCCGGCGTCCGGCGCCACGCCGTTCCGGCAGGAGCAGGCGGCCGAAGGGGCCAGGGGGACGTGGGAGTCGAGCAGCGAGCAGGAGGCGGCGAGTGCCGAGGTGGCCGCCCGGCTCGACATCGAGCCGGGGGAGCGGGTGATGCGCACGCGGTACGTGTACCGGGACGGGGGCGAGCCCATGATGGTCTCCACCTCCTGGGAGCCGCTCGCGGTCACCGGCCGGACCCCCGTGATGCTGCCCGAGGAGGGCCCACTGGGCGGCTGCGGTGTCGTCGAGCGGATGGCGGCCATCGACGTGGTCGTGGACAACGTGGTGGAGGAGGTCGGCGCCCGCCCGGGTCTCGCCGAGGAGCTCCTCACGCTCGGCGGGGTGCCGGGCCATGTGGTGATGGTCGTCGAGCGGACGTACTACGCGTCGGGACGGGCCGTCGAGACGGCGGACGTCGTGGTCCCGGCCGACCGCTACCGCATCTCCTACCACCTCCCGGTCCGGTAGATCCGGCGCACGCAGGGCCCGCGGGGGTGCCCTGCCCGGCCCGGGCGGGGTTCGGGGGTGTGCTCCACGTCGGGACGAACTCGCGCGGGCGTCCTCCACGCTCGCCCAGGAGTCGCGAGGGGCGTCCTGCCGACCGGTGAGCGGATCCGGCTGTCCGGTCCGCTTGACCGGGAGTTAACGGCACGTCAGGCCGCGTAACAGCCCGGCAATCGTGGACCGCGCCGAGTCGTCACGCCCCGCTCCTACCTTCCTGCTCCGTACCCGCGATCCGGTCGGACGACAGGAACCCCCATGACGGACACAGTCACCACACCCACCCCGGAGCCGGGTGGGGGCACCGCCGAGGCCCTTCAGCCGGTGGGGGAGGGTGCGCCGCCGCCCCCGCCCCGCCGCAGCTACGCCAAGCTGGCCGCGGACGAGAGCCGCGAGGACTACTCGCTGCGCTACGCACCGCACTCCTTCCGCCGCTGGTCGCCGGCCACCGTGGCCGGTACGGCCCTCGGCGGCATCGCCTACCTCGCCGACTTCGCGATCGGCGCCTCGATCGTCTTCACCTACGGCTTCGGCAGCGGCCTCGCCTCGATCCTCACCGCCGCCGCGATCATCTTCCTCACCGGCATACCCATCGCCCGCGCCTGTGCGAAGTACGGCCTGGACATGGACCTGATCACCCGGGGCGCCGGCTTCGGCTACTTCGGCTCCACGCTGACCTCCCTGATCTACGCCTCCTTCACCTTCATCTTCTTCGCCCTCGAAGGCTCGATCATGGCCCAGGCCATGCACCAGGCCGTCGGCCTCCCGGTCGAGATCGGCTACCTGCTCACCACGCTGATCGTCATCCCGATCGTCTTCCGCGGGATGGGCGCGCTGGCCAAGGTGCAGGCCTGGACCCAGCCGATCTGGATCATCGGCATGGTGCTGCCCTTCGTCGTCCTGGCCATCGAGGCCCCCGACGCCTGGGGCGCCTTCGGCTCCTTCGGCGGTACGGAGGGAGCCGGCGCAGGCTTCTCGTGGATCGGCTTCGGCCTCGGCACGGGCGTCGCGCTCTCCCTGATCGCGCAGATCGGCGAGCAGGCCGACTATCTGCGTTTCATGCCCGCGAAGACCGAGACCAACAAGCGCCGGTGGAACCTCGCCGTGCTCGCCGCCGGACCCGGCTGGGTCGTCATCGGCGCGGCCAAACAGCTCGGCGGTGCCTTCCTCGCCTTCGTCGCCCTGGAGGCCGTCGGCAAGACCCATGCCCTGGAGCCGATCGCCCCGCAGATCGAGGCACTCAAGCCCTGGCTCGGCACGTTCGCGCTGCCCGCCGCCGCGCTCTTCGTGATCGTCTCCCAGGTCAAGATCAACGTCACCAACGCCTACAGCGGCTCGCTGTCCTGGTCGAACTTCTTCTCCCGCGTGACCCACCGCCACCCCGGCCGCGTCTGGTACATCTTCCTCAATCTCGCCATCGCGCTGACGCTGATGGAGATGAACATGTTCGCGGCCCTCAACAAGCTGCTCGGGTTCTACTCCAACGTCGGCATCGCCTGGATCGTCGCCGTCGCCGCCGACCTCGTCATCAACAAGCGGGCCGGCTGGAGCCCCCCGTACATCGAGTTCAAGCGCGCCTACCTGTACGCCGTGAACCCGGCCGGCTTCGGATCCATGGTCATCGCCTCGGTCGTCTCGATCCTCGCCTTCTTCGGTCTCTTCGGTACGTACGCGGAGGCGTTCTCCACGTTCATCGCGGCCGGTCTCGCCCTCGTCCTCTGTCCGCTGATCGCCTGGGCGACCAAGGGCCGCTACTACCTGGCCCGCCCGAACCCGGTGAACGGACCGGGTGCGGCCGTGGCCGACGAGCGGGCGACCCACACCTGCGCGGAGTGCGAGACGGCGTACGAGCTGCCCGACATCGCGGACTGCCCGGTGCGGTCCGGACCCGTCTGCTCCCTCTGCTGCTCGCTCGACGCCACGTGCGGTGACGTCTGCCGCAAGGACCCCATGGGTGCCGGCGCCCCCGTCCTGCTGCCGCTGCCGACCGTTCCCCAGGAGGCCCCCAGGGCGTGAGCTTCGGCCTCCCTCCGTCGGTTACCGGCCGATCCGTATCTCTTTGTGCAAACTCGTATCCGCTGTGTGAAGGTCAGGCGTAAGCTCCGGCATATGCGGATTGCGGTTTCCTGGAGATCGTTGGAGATGCCCGGACCGGCAGAGGGAGAAGCCTGATGAGCGACAGCAGTGCCGTTCTTTCCTGGCTTGTCATACGGCAGGACGACAACGGCAACCGCTATCGCGTGGGGCGGTACGCGACCAAGGACGAGGCGCAGAAGATCGCGGACAGTCTCGACGACCGCGGCCACCAGCAGCTCTACTCGGTCGAGCGCATCGGCACCCCGGCCCTCTGAGCCCGGCGGCCGCCGTCCGGCCCGGGCTACGCTCGCGCCCATGACGGAACGCACCACCGACCCCATCGCACCCCACGAGCGCCACCGCGGCACCGACCCCGGTGTCGTGGTCGTCGTCGCGGGCGCCGTGTACGACCGGGGGCGCCTGCTGGCCGCGCGCCGCAGCGCCCCCGCCGAGCTCGCCGGCCGCTGGGAACTCCCCGGCGGCAAGCTCGAACCGGGCGAGACCCCCGAAGAGGCACTGGTCAGGGAGTTGCGCGAGGAGCTCGGCGTCGAGACCGAACCGGGCGAGCGCATCCCCGGCGAGTGGCCGCTGAAGCCCGGATACGTCCTGCGGGTGTGGACCGTGCGGCTCCTCTCCGGCGAACCCCGCCCGCTGGAGGACCACGACGAACTGCGCTGGCTCTCCCGGCACGAGCTGGACTCGGTCGACTGGCTCGACCAGGACCGCCCGGCCGTCGCCGAGGCCGCGCTGCGGCTCCCGGCGGCTCCCGCCGACGGAGCGCGCGGCTGAGTCTCTACGCCGTTCGTGCCACCGTGCGCCCACGGCTGCGTCTGACGCGATATCCCGCACCGAATATCGGGTATGTCCTGATTGTTCCCCTGGAAGGGGACGTGGGCCTTCCTGCTGACACGCGGCTGGGGAAGTGATCGGGTGTGATCGACACCGACGGCGACTGTGCCGAGTGGAACTTCCCGGCAGAGGCCAATGCCGTGCGCACCGCCCGCCACGCGGTGCGCGAGACGCTGCGGGCCTGGGACCTCGACGCGGCCCTCGGTGATGTGACCGTCCTGCTGGTCAGCGAGCTGGTGACCAACTCCCTGAGGTACGCCTCCGGGCCGATCGGCGTCCGCCTGGTCCGCCCCCGACTCGACGGAGCCGCATCCGTCCCGTACCCCGCGCTGCTCGTGGAGGTTTCGGATCCACTTCCGGATCCCCCGACGGAGAGGCCCGCCGGACCGGAGGACGAGGGGGGCCGAGGACTCGGCCTGGTGGCCTGTTCCGCACGGCGCTGGGGGACCCGTAAAGGAAGTACGGGCAAGACCGTATGGTTCGAGCTGGCTCTCCCTGGTGAGTAAACAGGGTGGGACAACGATCACCGGCACTCGGTCCGAAGCGAACGAGACCACCCTGTGATCGTGAACGTCGTGCCGTCGGGGCCTGCCGTATTGAATACTGCGGGCATGGCCGGTCCGGTGCGGTGAGCTGGAGGGGACGGTCGCGTGAGCGAGATATCCGAGACGGCGAGCGGCTTCGTGTGGCAGAGCAGCCCGCCCGGCTCCATCTATGACTACATCCGGGTCGCGTCCTTCTCGATCGGGCCCGACGGGCTCGTCGAGCAGTGGAGCAGGCGGGCCGTGGACCTCTTCGGCGTCACCGCCGAGGAGGCCAGGGGCAAGGACCCGGTCGAGGCCTTCATGCCCGCCGACCTGCGCGAGCGCGGTCACCGGCGGGTCAAGGAGATCCTCGACGGCAAGGAATGGACGGGCCTCGTCCCCTTCCGTATGCCCGGCGAGGAACAGCCCCACGGCATCGCCGAGATGTACGTCATGCCGAGCGAGACCGAGTCCGGGGAGCGGGCCGCGCTGTGCATCGTCGTCGATGTGCGCGCCCTCCGCCGTATCGAGACCGACCTCGCCTCCTCCCAGGCGATTTTCGGACAATCTCCCTTCGGCTTTCTCCTCTTCGGCACCGACCTCACCGTGAAACGGGCCAACCAGCGCTTCGCCACCGTCTTCGGCGGCTCGGTCGACGACCACCGCGGCCGGACCGTCCACGACTACCTCGCCCGGTCCGAGGCCGACCGCATGACGGACGCCCTCCGACGGGTCCTGGAGACCGGCGAGTCCGTCACCGACCTCCAGATCGTCGGCGCCGCCCCCGGCGCCCGGGACCGCAGGCACTGGTCCATCAACCTCTACCGCGTGCACAGCGGATCCGGCCGGCCGATCGGCGTCGCCGGACTCGGCATCGACGTCACCCGCCGCCACAACGCCGCCCGTGAAGCCGCGAGCGCCCGCCGCAACCTCGCCCTCCTCAACGAGGCCGGCGCCCGCATCGGCAATTCCCTCGACCTGGAGTCCACCGCCCGCGAACTTCTCGACGTGGCCGTCCCCGGCTTCTGCGACCTCGCCTCCGTCGACCTCTACCAAGGCCTCCTGACCGGGGACGAAGCACCGCCGGGCCGGTGGGGGAGCTCCCACGACGTCGGCTACGGGGCGGGCAGCGCCGAGCTCCGCAGGGTCGCCTTCGCCAGCGCTGTCGCCGACACCCCCCTCAGAACCGACGAGGGGCACGGGCCGGGCAGCGGCTGTTGCGGACCCGTACCGATCGAGGTCGGGGCCGTCCACCGCTACCCGTTCAACTCGCCGTGCGCAGGAGCGCTGCGGACCGGACGGACCCGGACGGTGCCGGGCACCGACGGCGAACTCGTCCAGTCCACACTGGTCGTCCCGATGGTCGCCCACGACACCGTCGTCGGCCTCGTCCAGTTCTCCCGGACCAAGGGCAGCGAGTCCTTCGGGGAGCGCGACCGGGCCCTCGCCGTCGAACTCGCGGCCCGCGCCGCCGTCTGCATCGACAACGCCCGCCTCTACCGCCGTGAACACGAGCGGGCCCTCATCCTCCAGCGCAGCCTGCTCCCGCCCGGCGACCCCGAGGCCGCGGGCCTCGACATCGCCTGCCGCTACCTCCCCGGCACCACCGCCACCGAGGTCGGCGGCGACTGGTTCGACGTCATCGAACTGCCCGGACACCGCACCGCCCTCGTCATCGGGGACGTCATGGGCCGCGGCCTGCGCGCCGCCGTCGCCATGGGCGAACTGCGCACCGCCGTCCGCACCCTCGCCCAGCTCGACCTGGAGCCCGCCGAGGTCCTCTCCCACCTCGACGAGATCGCGCGCGGCCTGGGCGCCCCCATCGGCACCCAGCAGTCCCGCACGCACAAGTCCCGCGGCCCCGAACTCTCCGAGGTCTACCTCGCCACCTGCGTCTACGCGGTGTACGACCCGGTCACCCGCCGCTGCACCTTCGCCAACGCCGGCCACCTCCCGCCCGTGCTCGTCGAACCGGGCGAGGAGGCCCTGCTGCTCGACGTACCCCCCGGGATGCCGCTCGGGGTCGGCGGCGAACCCTTCGAGGAGGTCGAGGTCGAACTGCCCGAGGGAGCCCTCCTCGCCCTCTACACCGACGGGCTCGTCGAGTCCCGCGACCATCCCCTGGACGAGGGGCTCAGTGCCTTCCGGCGCGCCCTCACCGACCCGGCCCGCCCACTCGAAGACGTCTGCGACCGGGTCCTGACGAGCCTGGACACCGGGCACGGCGAGGACGACATCGCCCTCCTCATGGCCAGGATCCAGGGCCTGCCCAGCGAGGCCGTCGGCGACTGGCGCCTGCCCAGGGAGCCCCGCTCCGTCGGCCGGGCCCGCGAACTGGCCCGCACCCAGTTGAAGGCCTGGGACCTCGAACCGCTCGTCGACACCGTCGAACTCCTCGTCAGCGAACTCGTCACCAACGCGCTGCGCTACGGCGAGGGGGAGATCCGGCTGCGTCTGCTGCGCGACCGCACCCTCGTCTGCGAGGTCTGGGACGCGGGCCTGGTCCAGCCCCGCCGCCGGCGGGCCCGGGACACCGACGAGGGCGGTCGCGGCCTCCAGCTCGTGGGGCTGCTCAGCTCCTCGTGGGGGTCCCGGCGCACCCCGCGCGGCAAGACCGTCTGGTTCGAACTGGCCCTGCCGGACGCCGAAGGGACGGCGGAGCCCACGGTGGAACAGCTCCTCAGCATGTTCTGACGTGCGCCGCCGGCGGCGGGCGGCGCACCGCACCGACCGCCCGGGCCAGGACCGGATCAGCCCTTGAGCGCGGCCAGCCGGGCCTCGATCTCCGCGCTGTCGCCGAGCGCGTCCAACTGCTCGAACTGGGCGTCCAGCGAGGAGGCGGCGAGCTCCTGCTTGCCCATCGCCTTCGCCTCCTCGCGGCGCACCTTGTCCTCGAAGCGGTTCAGCTCGCTGGTCGGGTCGAGGACGTCGATGCTCTTCACCGCGTCCATCATGCTGTTCTGCGCCTGCGCCGACTTGGCGCGGGCGACCAGCTCGTCGCGCTTCGCCCGGAGCTCGCCGAGCTTGCCCTTCATCTGATCGAGGCCGGTCCTCAACTTGTTCACGACCTCGGTCTGCGAGGCGATCGTCGGCTCCGCCGTCCGCGCCTCCTTCTCCGACTGGAGCTGGCGGCCCAGCGCCACCTTCGCCAGGTTGTCGAAGCGGTCCGCCTCCGCCGCCTGCCCGCCGGCCCGCAGCTCGTCCGCCTTCCGGCTGGCGGCCAGCGCCTTGCCGCCCCACTCCTTCGCCGCCTCCATGTCCTCCTGGTGGTCCTGCTCCATCAACCGGAGGTTGCCGATCGTCGCCGCCACCGCCTCCTCCGCCTCCGAGATGTTGCTCGAGTAGTCGCGGATCAGCTGGTCCAGCATCTTCTGCGGATCCTCCGCCTGGTCCAGCAGCGCGTTGATGTTCGCCTTCGCCAGCTGGGTGACCCGGCCGAGAATGGTCTGCTTGCTCATGGCTCTTCTCCTTGGAGAGGGACAGGAAATAGGAAGAGGGGACGCGGAACGCGCGATCCTCAGAACCGGCCGCCGCCGCCCCGCCGGCCGCGTGTGCCGCTGCCGCCGAAGCTGCCGGGCCCGCCGCCGAAACCTCCGCCCCCGAAGCCCCCGCCCGAACCTCCACCGAACCCCCCATGTCCGCCTCCCCTTCCCCCGCCGAACAGTCCGCCGAGGATGATGCCGCCGAGCACGGCCCCGCCGAGCCCGCCGCCACCGCTTCCTCCCACCCCTGTTACACCGCCCAAGCCGTTCGGGTTCCCATACGTCCGCACGTCCTGCTCGGCGAGGTCCTGCGCACGCCGGGCCAGCGCGTCCGCCTGCTGGGCCTCCGCGAGGGCGGCCTGCGGGTCCTCCGCGTCGGCGAGCGAACGCGCCTTCTCCCAGCGGCGCTGCGCCTCGGCCAGGCGCGTACGGGCCTCGCTGCCCACGGCGCCCCGATGGGTGGTGACGTAGTCCGAGGCCGCGCCGATCGCCGAGCGGGCCGTCAGCATCGCCTGATCGAGGAGCGCACGGGCGCGCCGCGTACCCGACTCGCGCTCCCGTGCGCCCTCCAGTGCCTCGTCGAGCGCCGCGTCGGCCTCCTCGATCCGGCGCAGCGCGTCGATCGGGTCGTACCGCCCGGCCTCCACCCCGCGCCGCACCTCGGCGACGACCGACTCGGCCCGGGCGATCCGGCCCTGGAGATCTGCGGTGGAGACCCCCTCGGCCGTCCCCCGCAACAGGCCGCGGGCGTCCGCGAGATCGGCGTCCGCCTCGGAGAGCGCGCCCGGCAGCTTGCCCACCGCCTCGGCCAGCTCCTGCGCCCGCCGGTCCACGGCCTCGACGAGCCGGGCCGCCTGGTCCACCGCGCCCTCGGCCGCCCGGATGTGCACGGCGGCCGCGCCGTTCTCCCCGGCGTCGATCTGCTGCCGGGCCTGGTTGATGTGGGTCGTCGCGAACACCAGCCGGTCCTTCGCCTGCTCGATGTCGCCCGCGACGGGAGCGGCGGCCGAGTCCGCGTACCGCTCGCGCATCGCGGTCAGCGCCGCCTCGGCCAGACCCATGCGCCCGGTCTGCTCACGGAAGGCGGCCTCGACCGAGGCCAGCGCCTCGGGCGCGGTCCGCTCCAGGGCCCGGAGCCGGTCGAAGTCCTCGCTCTCGGCGTCGAGCCGGGCGTCTGCCTCGGCACAGCGGCGGAGGATCTCGTCGAGCATGCTCCGGCGGGTCGAGTCGTCCTCGGGGAAGGAGTCGTCGAGCTTCTGCCGCAGCCGGAACGAGGCCGTCAGCTGCTCCTTGGCGAAGGCGAGCGCCTCGGTGAAGGGCCGTACCGTCTCCTCGCCGAACTGGGCGGACGCGAAGCCGAGCTCCTCCTGGCTGGTGCGGACGGCGTCGTCGGTGGCGACCAGCGTCAGACGGGCCTGGCTGTCGATCTCGTCCAAAGACGGCGGCGCGGGCTCCTTCGGCGCGCCCCAGCCCTGACCGCCCTGCGGGGTCGTGCGGGTCTCGGTCCTTCGGCGCCGCTTGGTGTACGCATAGGCCGCGACGGCCCCCGCGCCGCCGACCAGCACCACCGGCAGGACCAGGTCGGTCGGCGAGGTGCCGTCGTCGGCCGGGGCGCCGGGGTCGGCGGGCCCGGGGGTGATCGCCGGAGCGGGGACGGGCAGGCCGGCGAGGACGGCGTCGTAGCCGTTCGCCGCGCCGATGGCGGCGCCCGCCCAGTCGTTCTGCCGCAGGGCCGGTTCGATCGCGGTCCGGGCGACGTCGTCCAGCTGGGCCTGGGTGAAACGAGAGGCCGGGTCGGCCGAGTATCCGTACTGCCGGTCGTGGGTGGCGACGGCGAGCAGCAGGTCCTCGACTCCGAGGCCGTTGCGCTCCGCGGTGGCGTCGGCCCAGCTCTGCGCCGAGCGTCCGGAGAAGTCCCGTACGTATACGACGAAGAGCTGCACCCGCCGGTCGTCGTAGAGCCGGTCGAGGGCCTGGGCCACGGAAGCGCGGCGGTCGCCGAGGGCTCCCACCCGGTCGGTGATCTGCCCCTTGCGGGACAGGACGACGGGGTCGTCGGCGTGGGCACCGTGAACGGCGGGCACGAGGAGCCACCACGCCGCCACCAGCGCTGCGAGAAGGGCTCGGGTGGCTATTCGCGTCACAAAGTGGAGGTTATGTCCGGGTATGCGGCCCCGCGACCGGACCGATGCCATCCGGAAACCGTTCGAGGCCGCCCGACGTCACTGTCTGTGGCCGCCTCTACGGTGGTACCAGTGGCACGACGGCTCTTGGGGGGCTCAGGTGAACGGACGGTTGAGAGGCATGTGGCGGCGGGGGCGCTGGTTCGTTCTCGGACTGGTCCTGGTGCTTGTCGTGCCGCCCCTCGCCGGAGCGGTCGCGCTGCGCCTCAACTACACGGGCGACGTCAGGGAGGACGCGCGGACCAGGGGCAAGGACGCCATCTGGCTCGGACACGCCTGGGTCGACGGGCGGAAGAAGGACGCCGACCTCGCGGCCTTCGCCGAGCGGATCAAGGGCACCGGAATCCGCGACCTCTACGTCCACGCCGGACCGCTGCGACACGACGGCACCCTCCCGGCGGCCAAGTACCCCAGGGCGAAGTGGCTGATCGACGCGGTCCACCGCACGATGCCCGGCATACGGGTCCAGGCGTGGCTGGGCGATGTCCTCGCCACCGAAGGACCCGACGGGCTGCGCCTGGACAAGGCCGGGTCCCGGGCGGCCGTGGTCACCTCGGCCCGGCAGATCCTGGACGCCGGCTTCGACGGTGTCCACTTCGACCTGGAGCCGCTGCTCTCCGACGACGGGAACTACCTGTCGCTCCTCGACGACCTGGGGGAGCTGACCCGCGCCCGGAAGGTGCCGCTCTCGGTCGCCGCCCACCAGATCGACCCGGTGCCGGCCGCGCACACGGTGAACGGCGCGCTCAGCGGCAGCGAGAAGTGGTGGTCGCAGGAGTTCTTCGGGCAGGTCGCCCGGCGCGTCGACCAGATCGCCGTCATGTCGTACGACACCTGGATGCCGCTGGAGGGCATGTACGGCGGTTACGTCGCCCAGCAGACGACCCTTGCCCTCGAAGTGACGCCCGAGTCCACCGACCTGCTGATGGGACTCCCCTTCTTCCACGAGGACGACCTCGGCCACCACGAGAACGCGGAGACCGTCGCCGCCGCGATCCGCGGCACGCGGCTCGGCCTCGGGCGCACGGACCACGACCGCGAGCGGTTCGGTGTCGCGCTGTACGTCGACTTCGCCGCGGAGGAAGGGGACTGGGCGGCCTACCGCGAGGGCTGGCACTGAGCCCGGATCCGCCGCCCGCTAGAGCCCGCAGGTTGGCCATGGCCTCCGCGGGTCCGGCGGGGAGGTTCTCGTACCCGGCGGGGCAAGGTGCGCGGGTCCTGCGGCGTGCGCGAGGGCCCGCGAGCCGGCCGGGCTCAGCAGTAGTCCCCGCCTCCGTACCCCCCGGCGGTTCAGCAGCCGCAGCTTTCGCGCTTCGCGAGTGTCACCGGGAGCACCACGGACTCCGGGGCGCGGTCGCGGTCGCCCAGGCGCTGGACGAGGAGCTCGACGGCCTCCTCGCCCAGGCGGCGCATCGGCTGGCGGACCGTGGTGAGCGTGGGCCGGACCAGCCGGCTCAGCGGGATCCCGTCGAAGCCGGTCACGGCGATGTCGGCGGGGACCCGCAGGCCCCGCCGCTCCAGGGCCTGGAGCGCGCCCACCGCCATCTGGTCGTCGGCGAAGACCATCGCCTGCGGCGGCTCGCCGCTCCGGTCGAGCAGGTCCTCGGCCGCGCGGGCACCCTCGGCCTGGGTCATCAGCGGAGCCCGTACGTCAGGGGCGTCCGGCACCGGGAGCCCGGCGTCGCGGCAGGCGGCGGCGTACCCCGCGAACCGCGCCTCGACGTCCGGCGACTCCTCGGCCGCGCCGACGAAGACCAGGCGCCGCAGCCCGTGGTCCTCGATCAGGTGCCGGGTGAGGGTGCGCTGTCCTTCGGCGTTGGCGACCTCCAGGTGGTCGAGGTGGTCGATCTCGCGGGGGCCGGCCAGCATCACGACCGGCAGGCGGCGCGAGATGACCTCCAGCTCCTCGGTCGGCACGGTCCGCGCGAGGACGGCGAAGCCGTCGACCCGGCCCGCGACCTGGTTGACGAGCGACTGGGGCCCGCCCTCCAGGGAGGCGGCGATCAGCAGCGCGTACCCGTGCCGGCGGGCGGCCCGCTCCATGCCCCGGATGATCTGGTCGGCGTAGAGCATGGCGGCGTCGTCGTCCTCGACGCCGTCCTCGATCCCGATCGTGTGCGGGTCGGAGTAGTCGGGGAAGCAGAGCCCGAGCACGCCGGTGGTCCGGCTGGCCAGGCCGCGCGCGCTGCCGCTCGGTACGTAGCCCAGCCCGCGGGCGGCCTCCAGGACCCGGTCGCGGGTCTGTTCGCGTACCGAGTCGGGGTTGCGGTACACCCGCGAGACCGTGGCAATGGAGACGCCCGCGCGTTCGGCGACGTCGTACACCGTGGGGGCACTCACCGGCCGACCATCCGTCCTTCGGATCAGGGGACAGCGCACTGTCTCCGTGCACTGTGAAAGCGCATTCACACTAGGGTGGCGCGCGCCCCGGCGGCAACTGTGCCCCGCGTGCGCGGGCCCGGCCGGCGAGGTGGAGGATGACGTGCGACGGCCCGACGTGCCGCCGCACCGAGGGGGAGTACGCCATGACCAGTCGCCTTCTGATGCCCGTCAGGACCACAGGCCGGACCACACCCCGACCCACCGGCCGGACCGCAGAAAGGTCCGAGGAAGCCGCCGGGTCCACCCGACCCACGCCGATCCTCGACCTGGAGCACCCGCTGGTCGTGGCGTTCGTGGCGAGGGTCCTGCGGGAGGCGGACGAGCGGGGCGCGGTGACGGCGCGCGACCGGCTCAGGACGGCCCACGGGATCGTCGTCCCGACCGTCCGCCCGGTGTACTCGGTGGAGGACCGGCGCCGGGTGTCCCGGACGCTGCGGCTCGGCCGTGGCTCGTGCAGCCAGCGCATGGCGGTCCTGGAGGCGGTGGCCAGGTCGCTCGGCGTGCCGACCCGTGTGCGGGGCCTGCTGGTCGACGGCACCTTCTGGTACCCGCGCTTCCCGAAGCTGCGCCCCTTCGTGCCCGAGGAAGTCCTGCTGGCCTGGCCGGAGTTCCTGCTCGACGGCGTCTGGGTGCCGGTCGCGGAGCTCTTCGAGACCGAGACCGAGACCGAGACCGAGGCCGGGGCCGGGGCCGGGGCCGGGGCCGAGGCCGGGGAAGCGCGTACGGCGGACGCCGGTTTCACCAACTCCGGCCCTGAGACGCTCTTCGAGGCCGTGGCCCGCACCTCGGTGGACTGGGACGCGCCCGCCGCGTGCGCGGGCTCCACCGCGCCCTGCGACCTCTCCGCCCACCTCCGCGCGGACCTCGGCCGCTTCGACTCGCGCGACGAGCTGTTCGCGCGGCACGGTCAGACGCTGTGCCGCCCCGCCCGGACGCTCGCCGAGCCCGTCCTCGGCCGCTGGAGCGCGGGAGCGAGTGCCGGAGCGAGCGCCGGAGCGGGCGTGGGAGCGGGCGTGGGAGCGGGCGTGGGAGCCGGCGTGGCAGCCGGCGCCGGAGCGGGCGCGGGAGCCGGCGTGGGCGCGGCATCCGCCGCGCGGCCGGAGTCCGCTACGCCTTCCGCCGTCTGATCGTGTTGCCGAGCCAGACCAGCGGGTCGTACTTCCGGTCCACGACCCGCTCCTTCAGCGGGATCAGCGCGTTGTCGGTGATCCGGATGGACTCCGGGCACACCTCCGTACAGCACTTGGTGATGTTGCAGTAGCCGAGCCCGTGCTCCTCCTGCGCGCTCCGCCGCCGGTCGACGCCGGCCTCCTCCGCCGCGTCCAGCGGGTGCATGTCGAGCTCCGCGACCCGCATGAGGAAGCGGGGCCCGGCGAAGGCCGCCTTGTTCTCCTCGTGGTCGCGCACCACATGGCAGGTGTCCTGGCAGAGGAAGCACTCGATGCACTTCCTGAACTCCTGCGAGCGGTCCACGTCCTCCTGCCGCATCCGGTACTCGCCGGGGCCGACCCCGGGCGGCGGCACGAACGCCGGGATCTCCCGGGCCTTCGCGTAGTTGAAGGAGACGTCCGTGACCAGGTCGCGGACGACCGGGAAGGCGCGCATCGGGGTCACGGTGATCACCTCGTCCCGCCCGAAGACCGACATCCGGGTCATGCAGAGCAGCCGGGGCCGTCCGTTGATCTCGGCCGAGCACGAACCGCACTTGCCCGCCTTGCAGTTCCAGCGCACCGCCAGGTCCGGCGCCTGGGTGGCCTGGAGCCGGTGGACGACGTCGAGGACGACCTCGCCGTCGTGCACCTCGACCGTGTAGTCGGTCAGTTCGCCGCCGTCGGCGTCGCCGCGCCACACCCGGAACCGTGCGTCGTACGTACTCATGACCCCAGCTCCCCTTCCCGCTGCCCTTCCAGCTCACCGTCGGCGAGGTACTTGGCCAGCTCCTCCTGCTCGAAGAGGGCGAGCAGGTCCGGCCGGATCGGCTCGGTACGGACGCGTTCGAGCCCGATGCCGTCGCCGTCGGCATGGCACAGGAGGTTCACCGGGCGCCATTCCCGCACCATCGCGGGGTGGTCCTCCCGGGTGTGCCCGCCCCGGGACTCGGTGCGCTCCAGGGCGGCCCGGGCCACGCACTCGCCGACCAGGAGCATGTTCCGCAGGTCGAGGGCGAGGTGCCAGCCCGGGTTGAACTGCCGGTGCCCCTCGACGGAGACCCGGCCGGCCCGCTCCCGCAGGGCAGCGATCCGCTCCAGGGCCTCGGCCATCTCGCCCTCCCGCCGGATGATCCCGACGAGGTCGTTCATCGTCTGCTGGAGCTCCTGGTGGAGGGTGTACGGGTTCTCCGGCGCGCCGCCCGAGAACTCGGTGAACGGCGCCAGCGCCTCCGCCGCCGCGGCCTCGACGTCGGCCTCCACGACCCCGCCGCCCGCTCCGGACACCGCGTACCGCGCCGCGTGGAGCCCGGCCCGCCGGCCGAAGACGAGCAGGTCGGAGAGGGAGTTGCCGCCGAGCCGGTTGGAGCCGTGCATGCCGCCGGCCACCTCGCCGGCCGCGAAGAGCCCGGGCACGCCGACCGTCGCCGCCGTCTCGGAGCCGACGGCCACGCCGCCCATCACGTAGTGGCAGGTGGGCCCGACCTCCATGGCCTCCGCCGTGATGTCGACGTCGGCCAGCTCCTTGAACTGGTGGTACATCGAGGGGAGCCGCCGCCGGATCACCTCCGCCGGCATCCGCGTCGACACGTCGAGGAACACCCCGCCGTGCGGGGAGCCGCGTCCCGCCTTCACCTCGGCGTTGATGGCCCGTGCCACCTCGTCGCGCGGCAGCAGCTCGGGCGGGCGCCGGTTGTGGTCGGGATCCTCGTACCAGCGGTCCCCTTCCTCCTCCGACTGCGCGTACTTCTCCTTGAAGACGTCGGGGACGTAGTCGAACATGAACCGCTTGCCCTCGGAGTTCCGCAGCACCCCGCCGTCGCCGCGTACGGACTCGGTGACGAGGATCCCCTTCACCGAGGGCGGCCAGACCATCCCGGTCGGATGGAACTGCACGAACTCCATGTTCACGAGCGGCGCGCCCGCGAGCAGCGCCAGCGCGTGACCGTCGCCGGTGTACTCCCACGAGTTCGAGGTGACCTTGAAGGACTTGCCGATGCCGCCGGTCGCGAGGACGACCGAGGGCGCCTCCAGGACGTGGAAGCGGCCGCTCTCCCGCTCGTAACAGAAGACCCCGGCGACCTTCCCGTCCGCGTCCTTCAGGATCCGCGTGACGGTGAACTCCTGGAAGACCTTCAGCCCGGCCTCGTGGTCGCCGGTCTCGCGGTGGTCCTCCTGCTGGAGGCCGACGATCCGCTGCTGGAGGGTCCGGATGAGTTCGAGGCCGGTCCGGTCGCCGACGTGCGCGAGCCGCGGGTACTCGTGCCCGCCGAAGTTGCGCTGCGAGATCCGGCCGTCCGGGGTGCGGTCGAAGAGGGCGCCCCAGGTCTCCAGCTCCCAGACCCGCTCCGGGGCCTCCTGGGCGTGCAGCTCGGCCATCCGCCACTGGTTGAGGAACTTCCCACCGCGCATGGTGTCGCGGAAGTGCACCTTCCAGTTGTCCTGCGCGTGGACGTTGGCCATGGAAGCGGCGATGCCGCCCTCGGCCATGACGGTGTGGGCCTTGCCGAAGAGGGACTTGCAGATCACGGCGGTACGCGCGCCCGCCCGGCGGGCCTCGATCGCGGCCCGCAGCCCGGCCCCGCCGGCGCCGACCACGACCACGTCCCACTGCTGTCGCTCCACCACTGCCATCTCAGAAGAACCTCACGTCAGAAGAACCTCACGTCGGAAGGGCCCGAGCGGCTCACGTCAGAAGAACCTCGGGTCGTCGAAGGTGCCGGTCGCGAGCAGGTACACGTACAGGTCGCACACGGCGACGCTGATCAGCGAGGCCCACGCGAGCTGCATGTGCCGTCCGTTCAGCCGTCCGGTCCAGGTCCACAGCCGGTACCGGACGGGGTGCTTCGAGAAGTGCCGCAGCCGCCCGCCGACGATGTGCCGGCAGGAGTGGCAGGACAGGGTGTAGGCCCAGATGAGGGCGATGTTCACGAGGAAGACGAGCGTCCCGAGCCCCGCGTGCCCCCAGGCGTACGAGGCGTCCCGGAAGGTCAGCACGGTGTCGTACGTGAGGACTCCGGCGACCGGCAGCGCCACGTAGAAGAAGTACCGGTGGAGGTTCTGCAGGAGCAGCGGGAAGCGCGTCTCGCCGGTGTACGTCCGGTGGGGCTCGGCGACCGCGCAGGCCGGGGGTGACGCCCAGAAGCCCCGGTAGTACGCCTTGCGGTAGTAGTAGCAGGTCAGCCGGAAGCCGAGCGGGAAGATCAGGATCAGCAGGGCGGGGGAGAGCCCCCACCAGCTGCCGAAGATCTCCCAGTTCGGCCCGCCCTTCATGGGGACGCAGTTCGACGCCAGACAGGGCGAGTAGAACGGCGAGACGTAGGGGGCGGCGTAGTAGTCGGCCGCGGCGAAGGCGCGCCAGGTCGAGTACGCGACGAAGGCGAGCAGTCCGGCGGCGGTGGCGGCGGGCGAGAGCCACCAGCGGTCGGTGCGCAGATGGCGGGCGGCGATCGCGGCGCGCCCCGCGGAGCGCACCCCCGTCGCCGATCTGTGGCTCGTCGGGGTTTCCGTACCTCTGGCCAACAGGGCCTCCTCGGCTCTACGGCGCGTGGCGGTCGCGTGCTCCCAGTCCCTCGTCGTCGGTGTCCGTCCACAGCCCGGAGTCGTACGGGGCGTCGGGGATGGTCACCATGCTCTCGGCGCGGCCCTCGGACGACGGCCGGGGTGCGCCCCGCTCCGTGCCGACGCGCCGTTCCAGCTCTTCGACCGTGTGCTCCAGGTCTTGCAGGCGACGCCTGACGGCCGCCAGATCGTCCTGAACCGACATGGGTTGCCCTCACTTCCGCGAGCGGCTTCGGCAGGAGTGTCGCGCGTCACATCCCGCTTGGGAAGCCATGTGCACGGGTTTCCACTCGTCCGGAGCGCCCCCGGGCGGGGTCGTTGGGCCGCACGAGTGGGGATTCCCGGACGTGTCGCCGTGTCGCCGTGGCCGGATCCGCTCCGTCCCTTTCAGTGTATGAGCAATAGGTCTGATCATCTCCAAATGGCATAAATCTGGACGAAGGGGTACAAGTCATGTCCCAGTTCGGCGCCCCTCGCGGGAGGACATGCTCCAGGAGCCCCCGCTCCCGCACGCTCCGCTCCGTCGCCACCCTCACCAGTGCGGTCCTCGCCGTCACCGTGCTCGCCGGCTGCAGCTCCGACGACGCCGGCGAGGCCCCGGCCGCCGCGCAGGACAACGCCCCCGCCGCCCGCGGCGACGTCGCCGACGGCGGCACGCTGCGCTGGGCCGTCGACGCGCTGCCCACCACCCTCAACAGCTTCCAGGCCGACGCCGACGGCACCACCGCCCGCATCGCCGGGGCCGTGCTCCCCTCCCTCTACACGCTCGACGAGCGGGGCCGGCCGCAGCTGAACCCGGACTACCTGGAGTCCGCGAAGGTCGTCGAGACCGAGCCCAAGCAGGTCGTCCTCTACAAGCTCAACCAGCAGGCGGTGTGGAGCGACGGGCGCGAGCTCGGAGCCCCCGACTTCGTGGCCCAGTGGCGCGCGCTGAGCGGCCGCGACACCGCGTACTGGACCGCCCGCAACTCCGGCTACGAGCGGATCGAGAAGATCGAGCGGGGCAAGAACGACCTGGAGGTCCGGGTTACCTTCTCCAAGCCCTACGCCGACTGGCAGTCCCTCTTCACCCCGCTCTACCCGAAGCAGGTCATGGGGTCCCCGAACTCCTTCAACGACGGGGCGCGCACCACCCTCAAGGCCACTGCAGGACCGTTCCTGCTGAAGTCGATCGACCGCCGGAGCGGCGATGTCAACCTGGCCCGCAACCCCCGCTGGTGGGGGCAGTCGGCCAAGCTCGACAGTCTCGTTCTCAAGGCCGTCCCCCGGGCCGACCGCTCCGCCGCCCTCGCCGCCGGCAAGCTCGACCTGGCCGAGATCGACCGCTCGACGGCCGACCGGATCGCCCTCGCGCTCCGGGACGCCCGCGCCGGCCGGAACGGCGCGCAGGCGGCCCTCGCCCACGGCCCCGGCTCGGCGATCACCCCCGCGCGGGCCCTGAAGTCCTGGGCCCTCGCCAACGGCTCCGACGAGGAGCTGGCGGAGGAGGTCCAGGCCGCCCGCGAGAAGAACCAGAAGGCCGTCGCCCGGTACGCGAGCGAGCAGGACGCCCTCGCCGGCTTCGTGGTCCGCAAGTCCCTGGAGCCCGCCTACACCCAGCTCTCGCTGAACGGCGAGTCCGGCCCGCTCGCCGACGAGCGGGTACGGCGGGCGGTGGCCCGCGCCATCGACCGCCAGGAACTGGCCGAATCCGTACTCAAGCCGCTCGGCCTCCCGGCGACGCCCCCCGGCAGCCACCTGGCCCTCGCCGGGCAGGCCGCGTACGCGGACAGCAGCGACGCGCTCGGCGACCAGGACACCAAGGAGGCGCGGGCGCTCCTCGCCGACGCCGGCTGGGTCCCGGGCGGCGCGCTGCGGAAGCCCGCCGCGAAGGACGGCGCCGAGGCCGGCAGCGAGGCGGAGAAGGCAGCCAAGAAGAAGACGGAGCAGGGCAAGAAGGAGCAGGAGAAGAAGGAGCAGGAGAAGAAGGAGCAGGAGAAGAAGGAGACGACGTCCGGCGACAAGGCCGACGGCTCCGCCACCGACGCCTCCTCCACCGACGCCAAGAAGAAGGCGGACGACACCGCGTCCGACGAGGGCCTCTACATCGTCGGCGACGACAAGCCGGGCGACCGCAGGGCCCTCCCCGTCCCCGTCATCGGCGCCGCGGGCCCCGAGAACGGCACCGGCGTCCTCGCCCCGGCCGTCGTCGCGTCCCGCCAGAGCGCCGCGCTCCTCGCCCGGGCCGAGGCGCTCGACACCGGTACGGGCTCCGGCCCCCGGGCCGCCCACCCGGTCGCCAAGACGGACCGGGGAGTGGCCGGCGCCTACGCCCCGCTCGGCACCGCGGCCCCCGTGACCGCTCCCGAGGCCGCCGCCGCGCGGGCCCTCGGCAAGGACGGCAAGGCGCTCAGCCTCCGCTTCGTCCTGCCCTCGGGACCCGGCTCCGAGTCGCTGCGCGCGGTCGGCGACCGGATCGTCCGGATGCTCGACGCGGTGGGGATCCGTACGCAGGTCACCAAGGTCTCCGACGACAGCTTCTTCAAGGACCACGTAGCCGCCGGCGACTACGACCTGGCCCTCTACTCCTGGCCGGCCTCCGCCTTCCCGGCGACCGACGCCCGGCCGATCTTCGCCAAGCCCGAGCCCGCGTCGGACGGCTCGCTCCTGGTCGAGCAGAACTACTCGCGGGTCGGCACCGACCGCATCGACCAGCTCTTCGACCAGGCGGCCGGGACGCTCGACGAGGAGGAGGCCCGTGAGCTCGTCCGCCAGGCGGACGCCCGTATCTGGGCCGCGGCCGGTTCCATCCCCCTGTACCAGCGTCCGCAGCTCGTCGCCGCGAAGGCCGAAGTGGTGAACGCGGGGGCCTGGGGGCTCGCCGTTCCGCGCTATCAGGACATCGGCTTCAAGAAGCCCGAATCCTCCAACGGAGCAGAGCGAAACCGCTGAAAGCTCCAAACTCTCCGAAACCGCTGGCCACAACCTCAGAAGCAGCTCAAGTTCCTTGCCCGCCGGTGATCCCGGCGGGCAGGATCGCGTCGGCCGCTTGACCCGGCCTGTCCGCTGTCACACCGCAGTCGCACCACCGCACCAGACGCAGTGCCCGGAGCGTCCCCAGCGCGACCGGGCACCCACCGCAGCTCTTGAGCACACACCGATACCCCCCGAGCACGCACCGAAACCCCCAGAAGACCCTCTTGGATCCGGGCGGGGAAGCCCCTTGCGCGGCAGCCCCGTACCATAGGACATAGCCGTGGCGCGTCCGCCCGGCGGGCGTACGAGGAACTGACGCCGCATCCCACGATCCGAGAGAAGCGCAAGCACCCATGCCCACGCGCCACGACATCCGTAACGTCGCCATCGTCGCCCACGTCGACCATGGCAAGACGACCATCGTCGACGCCATGCTCAAGCAGGCCGGTGCCTTCGCCGCCCACCAGCAGCTCGACGACCGCATGATGGACTCGAACGACCTGGAACGTGAGAAGGGCATCACGATCCTCGCCAAGAACACGGCGGTGAAGTATCACCCCAAGGACGGCGGGGCCCCGATCACGATCAACATCATCGACACCCCGGGCCACGCCGACTTCGGTGGCGAGGTCGAGCGCGGTCTCTCGATGGTGGACGCGGTCGTCCTCCTCGTGGACGCCTCCGAGGGTCCGCTCCCGCAGACCCGCTTCGTGCTGCGCAAGGCCCTCCAGCAGCGCAAGCCCGTCATCCTCTGCATCAACAAGACGGACCGTCCGGACTCCCGGATCGACGAGGTCGTCAACGAGACCTACGACCTCTTCCTCGACCTGGACGCGGACGAGGACCAGATCGAGTTCCCGATCGTCTACGCCTGCGGCCGTGACGGCATCGCCTCGCTGACCAAGCCGGAGAACGGCACGGTCCCCGCGGACAGCGACAGCCTGGAGCCGTTCTTCGCCGCCATCCTGGAGCACGTCCCGGCCCCGGTGTACGACGAGGAGGCCCCCCTCCAGGCCCACGTCACCAACCTGGACGCCGACAACTTCCTCGGCCGTATCGCGCTCCTCCGCGTCGAGCAGGGCGAGCTGCGCAAGGGCCAGACGGTCGCGTGGATCAAGCGTGACGGCACGATCGCCAACGTCCGCATCACCGAGCTGATGATGACCGAGGCGCTCACCCGCAAGCCCGCGGAGGTCGCCGGCCCCGGTGACATCTGCGCCGTCGCCGGTATCCCCGACATCATGATCGGCGAGACCCTGGCCGACCCGGAGAACCCGATCGCGCTGCCGCTGATCACGGTCGACCAGCCGGCGATCTCCATGACCATCGGTACGAACACCTCGCCGCTCGTCGGTCGCGGTGGCACCGGCAAGGGCGCGGACGCCAAGTCCGCGGTCAAGCAGCGCAAGGTCACCGCCCGCCAGGTCAAGGACCGTCTGGACCGCGAGCTGATCGGTAACGTCTCGCTCCGCGTCCTCGACACCGAGCGTCCCGACGCCTGGGAGGTCCAGGGCCGTGGTGAGCTCGCGCTCGCCATCCTGGTCGAGCAGATGCGCCGCGAGGGCTTCGAGCTCACCATCGGCAAGCCGCAGGTCGTCACGAAGCTCGTCGACGGCAAGGTGCACGAGCCCGTCGAGCGTCTGACGGTCGACGTCCCCGAGGAGCACATGGGCGCGGTCACGCAGCTCATGGGTGTCCGCAAGGGCCGCATGGACAACATGTCGAACCACGGCTCCGGCTGGGTCCGCATGGAGTTCGTCGTTCCGTCCCGTGGCCTCATCGGCTTCCGTACGGAGTTCCTCACCAACACCCGCGGTACGGGCATCGCCCACTCGATCCACGAGGGCCACGAGCCGTGGTTCGGCACGCTGACGACCCGTAACAACGGTTCGCTGGTCGCCGACCGCGCCGGCGCCGTCACCGCCTTCGCGATGACGAACCTCCAGGAGCGCGGCGTCCTGTTCACCGACCCCGGCACCGAGGTGTACGAGGGCATGATCGTCGGCGAGAACTCCCGCTCCGACGACATGGACGTGAACATCACCAAGGAGAAGAAGCTCACCAACATGCGCTCCGCCTCCGCCGACTCCTTCGAGGCGATCGTCCCGCCGCGGAAGCTCTCCCTGGAGCAGTCCCTGGAGTTCTGCCGCGACGACGAGTGCGTCGAGGTCACCCCGGAGGCCGTGCGTATCCGCAAGGTCATCCTGGACCAGAACGCGCGTGGTCGTGCGTCTTCCCGCGCCAAGAACGCCTGAGTAAGGTCGCATACGGCCGAGCGCGGCGGGGTAGGTCATCGACCTGTGATCTTCGCCGCTCTCGACTGACATAGCGTCAGCGCCGGAGCCCGGGCCCCCACAGATACCTGTGGGGGCCCGGGCTTTTCGTCAAGTTCCGTCAACCCCATTTCGAGGGCCGAGTGTCCGCATATCGGCCATCGCTCTCCGGTACGTGTGTTAACGGTCCGTTTCGGGGGTGTCTGTCTGTGCTCAGTTTGTCCGGATTTCGGTATCTGGGCCCTTGGTGATGTTGTCAAAACGAGACCACTTAAGTGTGGTTTACAGCCCGGGCGTACTTAATAGTTGGCTCCATTGAGCTCGGGTCAATGGGTCACGCACTGTGGGGAGTGCCGACTCACGAGCACACTCGGGGCACTTGAGTGCAACGCCGTCAGGGGTGTCGGCGAACTCGAAGTGCCCCTCTTGTAGTGACAAAAGTGGACTCATGAGGAGGAACCCATGCGCGGTGCCAAGAGCGCCAAGTGGGTAACGGGCGCGATCATCGTCGCCCTGGCTGCGACCGCCTGTGGCGGGGGTAAGGGCAACGACGCCGGCGACGGCAAGGGCGCTGTTGACCCGAACGGAATTTTCTCCATCGAGCTGGGCGAGCCTGAGAAGCCCCTGCTCACCGGCGACACGATGGAGTCCAACGGCTCCGCCGTGATGGCCGGCCTGTTCTCGACCCTGGTCGACTACAAGGCCGACGGCTCGCTGGAGATGATCAACGCCGAGTCGGTCACCACGACGGACTCGAAGACCTGGACCGTCAAGCTCAAGCCGGGCTGGACCTTCCACGACGGCACCCCGGTGACCTCCAAGTCCTACGTGGACGCGTGGAACTGGAACGCCAGCCTGAAGAACGCCCAGGGCCTCGCGTCCTGGTTCGCGGACATCAAGGGCTACGACAAGGTCCACCCGGACGCCGAGGGTGCGAAGCAGACCGCCGACAAGCTCGAGGGCCTGTCCGTCGTCGACGAGACCACCTTCAAGATCGAGCTCACGAAGGCCGTCCCGTACTTCGGTCACAAGCTCGCCTACATCGTCTTCGCGCCGATGGCCGAGTCCTTCTACAAGGACCCGGCCGCGGGCGGCCAGAAGCCGGTCGGCAACGGTCCCTACAAGTTCAAGAGCTGGGACCACAAGAAGAAGATCGAGATCACGCGGTACGACGACTACAAGGGCCCGAACAAGGCGAAGAACGGCGGTGTGGTCTTCAAGAACTACACCACCCTCGAGGCCGCGTACGAGGACCTGAAGTCCGGCAACGTCGACGTCCTGCGTCAGATCGCGCCGAAGGACCTCCCGGTCTACCGCCAGGACCTCGGCGACCGTGCCGTGGACCAGCCGTACTCCGCGATCCAGACCATCGCCATCGCCTTCTACGCCGACCAGTGGAAGAAGCCGAAGCTGGTCGACCCCCGGGTCATCCAGGGTCTGTCCATGGCGATCGACCGTGCCACCATCACCAAGACGGTGCTGAACGGCACGCGTGAGCCCGCGACCGGCTGGGTGGCCAAGGGCGTCCTGGGCTTCCAGGAGGACGGCGGCGCCGGCGTCACCAAGTTCGACCCCGCCGCGGCCAAGGACCTCATCAAGGCCGGCGGTGGCGTTCCGAACAACAAGATCTCCATCCAGTACAACGCCGACGGTGGCCACAAGGAGTGGGTGGACGCTGTCTGCAACTCCATCACCCAGGCCACGACCGTCCAGTGTGTCGGCGACGGCAAGCCGGACTTCCAGGCCGACCTGACCGCTCGCAAGACCAAGCAGGTCAAGTCGATCTACCGCTCCGGCTGGGTGCTCGACTACCCGGTGAACGCCAACTTCATCTCGGACCTGTTCCGCACGGGTGCGGGCGGCAACCAGGGCGACTTCTCCAACAAGGAGCTGGACGCCAAGATCGCGAAGGCCGACTCGGCCGCCACCCTTGACGAGTCCGTCAAGGCCTACCAGGCGATCGAGAAGGACCTCAAGAACTACATGCCGTCCATCCCGCTCTGGTACTACAAGGTCAACGCGGGCTTCTCCGAGAAGGTTTCGGGCGTGGCCTACGGTCAGGACGGCGACCCGATCCTGACCGGCGTCGAGGTCAAGAAGTAATCACCCAAGCGTAGTCCGCACGCCGTCACGGGACTTGACGGACCGTCAAGTCCCGTCTCGGTGCCTTACGCAGTGGCTGGGGGGCCCTTCCACGACATAGCCGTGCCCGGAACCGGGCATAGCTGTGCCATGGGAGGGCCCGTCGGTTGCCGCTGTCACATCTCAACGGAGGCATGATGGGGCGTTATGTCGCACGACGACTGCTCCAGATGATCCCGGTTTTCCTCGGGACGACCCTGCTGATCTTCCTCATGGTGCGCAGCCTGCCCGGTGACCCCGTGCTGGCGATGTTCGGCGACAAGGGCGCCGACCCGGCGACACTCGCCGCGAAGCGCCACGAGCTGGGTCTCGACCGGCCGGCTTGGCTGCAGTACGTCACTTATATGTGGGACATGATCTGGCACCAGGACTTCGGTACCCAGATCCGTAACGGACGCCCGGTCACCGAGGTGCTCGGCGACGCGTTCCCCATCACCCTTCAGCTGGGCGCCCTGGCGTTCGCCATCGAGCTGATCTTCGGCATCGGCCTGGGCATCATCGGCGGTCTGCGCGCCGGCCGGCTGGCCGACAACGCGATCCTGATCTTCACCCTGCTGATCATCTCGATCCCGGTCTTCGTCCTCGGTTACATCATCAAGATGGTGTTCGCCTTCAACCTGGGCTGGATCGACCCGAACGTCAGCACCGAGCCCCAGCTGAGCGAAATGATCGCTCCGGCCGTCGTGCTCGGCGGTCTCTCCCTTGCCTATGTGGCGCGGCTCACCCGTACCTCCATGGCGGAGAACCTGCGCGCCGACTACATGCGTACGGCAGTCGCCAAGGGCCTGCCGCGGCGCCGGGTCATCGGCGTCCACCTGATGCGCAACTCGATGATCCCCGTGGTCACCTTCCTCGGCACCGACATCGGCGCCCTGATGGGCGGTGCGGTCATCACCGAGTTCATCTTCAACATCAAGGGCATCGGCGGCGTCATCGCCGAGTCGATCTCCCGGCGTGAAGGCGAGACCCTGGTGGGCCTCGTCACCGTCCTGGTGCTCGTCTACCTCGTCACCAGCCTGCTCATCGACCTGCTGTACGCGGTCCTGGACCCGAGGATCCGGTATGCCTGACGTGACCAAGACCGCTACCGCAGCCAAGGACACCGTCGCCACCCCCTCGGTGGACGTGTCCGCTCCGGTGGCGAAGCAGGAGAAGCCCCGCAGCCTCTGGGGCGACGCCTGGACCGACCTGCGCCGCAACCCGTACTTCATCATCTCGTCGGCGCTGATCGCGCTGCTGCTGCTGGTCTCGGTGTGGCCGACCCTCTTCACCAGCGCGTCCCCGACCGCCGGTGACCTGGTCCACCACTTCCTGAGCAAGCCGGAGCTGGGCAGCGTCGGCTCGCCGGAATGGCTGGGCTACGACCAGCAGGGCCGCTCCGTCTACGCCCGACTGATCCACGGCACCCGTGCCTCGATCATCGTCGGCGTCTGCGTCACCGCGATCGTCACCGTCATCGGCGGCATCATGGGCATGATCTCGGGCTACTTCGGCGGCATCGTCGACGCGATCCTGTCCCGCATCACCGACGTCTTCTTCGGCATCCCGTTCCTGCTCGGCGCCATGGTCGTCCTGCAGTCGTTCGTCGAGCGGACCGTCTGGGTCGTCGTCTTCGCCCTCGCGTTCCTCGGCTGGACCCAGATCACCCGCGTCATGCGCGGTGCCGTGATCACGGTCAAGCAGGCCGACTACGTCCACGCGGCGAAGGCCCTCGGCGCCGGCACGAGCCGGATCCTCTTCCGGCACATCCTGCCGAACGCCATGGCGCCCGTGATCGTCGTCGCGACCATCGCGCTCGGCGGCTACATCTCGGCCGAGGCCACCCTGTCCTTCCTCGGCCTGGGCCTCGCGGCCCCGACCGTCTCGTGGGGTGTCGACATCTCCGCGGGTGTCGCCCAGATCCGAGTGGCCCCGCACGTCCTGCTCTGGCCCTCGATCATGCTGAGCCTCACCGTTCTGGCGTTCATCATGCTCGGCGAAGCCGTCCGCAACGCCCTCGACCCCAAGCTGCGCTGAGGAGGGCGTAAAAGATGAGCATCATCGACAAGACCGCGGCCGTCCCCGCGCCGCGCGCGGGAGCCGACAACAACGGCCCGCTGCTCGAAGTCCGCGACCTGCACGTCGAGTTCCACACCCGTGACGGTGTGGCCAAGGCGGTCAACGGTGTCAACTACTCGGTGAACGCCGGCGAGACCCTCGCCGTCCTCGGCGAGTCCGGCTCCGGCAAGTCCGTCACCGCCCAGGCCATCATGGGCATCCTCGACATGCCGCCGGGCAAGATCCCGCAGGGCGAGATCCTGTTCCGCGGCGAGGACATGCTGAAGATGTCCGAGGAGGAGCGCCGCAAGGTCCGCGGCCGGAAGATCGCCATGATCTTCCAGGACGCGCTGTCCTCCCTCAACCCGGTCCTCTCCGTCGGCTACCAGCTCGGCGAGATGTTCCGCGTGCACCACGGCATGTCCAAGAAGGACGCCAAGGTCAAGGCCATCGAGCTGATGGACAAGGTCAAGATCCCCGCCGCCAAGGCGCGGGTCTCCGACTACCCCCACCAGTTCTCCGGCGGTATGCGCCAGCGCATCATGATCGCCATGGCGCTCGCCCTGGAGCCGGACCTGATCATCGCCGACGAGCCCACCACGGCTCTCGACGTGACCGTCCAGGCCCAGGTCATGGACCTCCTCTCGGAGCTCCAGAGCGAGTACAACATGGGTCTGATCCTGATCACCCACGACCTCGGCGTCGTCGCCGACGTCGCGGACAAGATCGCGGTCATGTACGCGGGCCGGATCGTCGAGCAGGCACCGGTGCACGAGCTGTACGGGCGCCCCGCGCACCCGTACACCCGCGGCCTCCTGGACTCGATCCCGCGCCTGGACCAGAAGGGCCAGGAGCTCTACGCGATCAAGGGCCTGCCGCCCAACCTGCTCAAGGTTCCCACCGGCTGCGCCTTCAACCCGCGCTGCCCCAAGGCCGACGACATCTGCCGTACGGAGATCCCGGCCCTGGCGCCGGTCACCGAGCAGAACGGCGCGGATCTTCCGGGCCGTAAGAGCGCCTGCCACTTCTGGAAGGAGACGATCCATGGCTGACCTCAGCAAGAACGACGAGGCCGTGGCCGCCGCCATCGAGGCTCCCGTGGGCCGCGGCGAGCCGATCCTCCAGGTGCGAGGCCTGAAGAAGCACTTCCCGCTGACGCAGGGCATCCTGTTCAAGAAGCAGGTCGGTGCGGTCAAGGCCGTGGACGGGGTCTCCTTCGACCTCTACCAGGGCGAGACCCTCGGCATCGTGGGCGAGTCCGGCTGTGGCAAGTCCACGGTCGCCAAGCTCCTGATGAACCTGGAGCGGGCCACCGCCGGCGAGGTCTTCTTCAAGGGCCAGGACATCACCAAGCTGTCCGGGCGCGCGCTGAAGGCCGTCCGCCGCAACATCCAGATGGTGTTCCAGGACCCGTACACCTCGCTCAACCCGCGGATGACGGTCGGCGACATCATCGGCGAGCCCTTCGACATCCACCCCGAGGTGGCCCCGAAGGGCGACCGGCGCCGCAAGGTGCAGGAGCTCCTCGACGTCGTCGGTCTCAACCCGGAGTACATCAACCGGTACCCGCACCAGTTCTCCGGCGGCCAGCGCCAGCGCATCGGCATCGCCCGCGGCCTCGCGCTCAACCCGGAGATCATCATCTGCGACGAGCCGGTCTCGGCCCTGGACGTCTCCGTCCAGGCGCAGGTCATCAACCTGATGGGGAAGCTGCAGGAGGAGTTCAACCTCTCCTACCTCTTCATCGCGCACGACCTGTCGATCGTCCGGCACATCTCGGACCGCGTCGGTGTCATGTACCTCGGCAAGATGGCCGAGATCGGTACGGACGAGCAGATCTACGAGCACCCGACGCACCCGTACACGCAGGCGCTGCTCTCCGCGGTGCCGGTGCCGGACCCGGAGGCCCGCGCGCACCGCGAGCGGATCATCCTCACCGGTGACGTCCCCTCGCCGGCCAACCCGCCGTCGGGCTGCAGCTTCCGCACCCGTTGCTGGAAGGCGCAGGAGAAGTGCTCCCAGGAGACTCCGGTCCTCGCGATCCCGGAGGTCTTCCAGGGTGTGAACACCCCGGCGGCCCACTCCTCGGCGTGCCACTTCGCCGAGGAGAAGCAGGTCGTCCCGGTGCACTGACGCAGTGACGTACTGACGCACTGAGCACAGCACGCCGAAGGGCGCCCCGGTCCGTACTGGACGGGGGCGCCCTTCGGCGTACCGGTGGGCAGTCGGCGACCGGGCCGTCAGCGGCTGGTGGGGAGGACCGGGTAGCACTCGCCGTAGTACCAGGCCGCCAGGTACCGCATGAGCAGGTCGCCCGTCTTCGGACCGACGACGCCGTCGGCCTCGGCGGCGCCCAGCTGGCGGTACTGCACGAAGCGGATCGCCTCGTCGGTCTCGGGGCCGAACGCGCTGTCGACGCTGATCAGGTCGTGCTCCGAGGCGTAGTGGTCCGAGATGATCATGTTCAGGCCGCGCTGCACGCACTTCACGGCGGCCGGGCTGTTGCCGTAGCCGTAGCCGATGTACCCGGCGCCCGGCTGCGCCTGGGCGGATCCGGACAGGGCGAGCGCCGCCATGGCCGTCGTCGCGGCGACGACGCCGACGCGGGTGGCGAGTTTCTGGAGCATGGCGGTTCACGCCTTCCATGGGGGAGTTCCGGTGGGCAGTCGATGTGACGTGCTCCTGCCCTTCGATGATCCGAACTCTAGGGACGAGGAGGCGCGTCGGGTCGTCCCGTGCGTCCCTGGGACGCCTGGGCGTGGTGGGACGGTGGCAACGGCGGCGGCCTCACGATCGTGGTGCGCTCGGGCACGGCCAACGGCAGCGTGTACGCCTGGGCCCGGATGGCGTACGCCCCGATGGGTGCCGACAACATGCATGCCTCTCGATTTCGGGTCATATTGAGCCCTAAGTCACACTTAGGGACATATGGGAGGCACTCCATGCGCGGAGCCACGCACGCCAAGTGGGCCGCTATGGCCACCGCAGTCGCCCTCGCGGCGACCGCCTGTGGCGGCGACGACAGCGGCGGCGGCGGAGGGGCCGACGGCATCGTGACCTCCTCGTGGGGAGACCCGCAGAACCCACTGGAGCCCGCCAACACCAACGAGGTGCAGGGCGGCAAGGTCCTCTCCATGATCTTCCGGGGGCTCAAGGAGTACGACCCGAAGACCGGCGAGGCCAAGGACATGCTCGCCGAGAAGATCGAGACCACCGACTCGACGAACTTCGCCATCACGGTCAAGGACGGCTGGACCTTCTCCAACGGCGAGAAGGTCACCGCCAAGTCCTTCGTCGACGCCTGGAACTACGGCGCCCACCTGAAGAACAACCAGAAGAACGCCTACTTCTTCGGCCAGATCGAGGGGTACGACAAGGTCCACCCCGAGAAGGGCGAGCCCACCGCCGAGACCATGTCCGGCCTCAAGGTCACCGGCGACCGGACCTTCACGGTCAAGCTCACCCAGAAGTTCTCCACCTGGCCCGTCACCCTCGGCTACGCGGCCTTCGCGCCGCTCCCCAAGGCCTTCTACGACGACCACGCCGGCTGGCTCTCGAAGCCCGTCGGCAACGGCCCGTACACCGTGGACTCCTACGCCAAGGGCTCCGAGATGGCCCTCAAGCGGTGGGACGGCTACCCCGGCGCCGACAAGGCCCAGAACGGCGGCGTGACCCTCAAGGTCTACACCGACAACAACACCGCCTACACCGACCTGACGGCCGGAAACCTCGACCTCGTCGACGACGTCCCCGCCGCCCAGCTCAAGAACGTCTCCGCCGACCTCGGCGACCGGTACATCAACGTCCCCGCCGGCATCATCCAGACCCTGTCGTTCCCGTTCTACGACGCCGCCTGGAACAAGCCCGGCCAGGAGAAGCTCCGCACGGGCATCTCGATGGCGATCGACCGCGCCCAGATCACCGAGACGATCTTCCAGAAGACCCGCACCCCCGCCAAGGACTGGACCTCCCCGGTGCTCGGCGAGGACGGCGGCTACAAGGAACTGTGCGGCGACGCCTGCGAGTACAACCCCACCGAGGCGAAGAAGCTGGTCGCCGAGGGCGGCGGAATCCCCGGCGGCACGATGAAGATCTCGTACAACGCCGACACCGGCTCCCACAAGGAGTGGGTCGACGCCGTCTGCAACTCCATCAACCGGGCCCTCGGCAACGACAAGGCCTGCGTCGGCAACCCCGTCGGCACCTTCGCCGACTACCGCAACCAGGTCACCACCCAGAAGCTCGACGGCCCCTTCCGCGCCGGCTGGCAGATGGACTACCCGCTCATCCAGAACTTCCTCCAGCCGCTGTACTACACCAACGCCTCGTCCAACGACGGCAAGTACACCGACCCCGAGTTCGACAAGCTGGTCAACCAGGCCAACGCCGAGACCGACACCAAGAAGGCCGTCGAACTCTTCCAGCAGGCCGAGGAAGTCCTCCGCGACGACATGGGCGCCGTCCCGCTCTGGTACCAGAACGGCAGCGCCGGCTACTCGGACAAGGTGTCCAACGTGTCGCTGAACCCGTTCAGCGTCCCGGTCTACGGCCAGATCAAGGTCAACTGACGTCGTAGGAGGTCGGCGGCGTACGGCCCGGCCCGCGGAGACACCGCGCCGGGCCGTACGCCTTCCCCGCCCCCCGGGCGCGGGAGCCGACCCCTCCCCGGAGCCAACCCCCTACCCGGAGCCAACCCCCGGAGCCCCCCATGGGTCGTTATGTGATCCGGCGACTGCTGCAGATGATCCCGGTCTTCTTCGGCGCCACGCTGCTGATCTTCCTGATGGTGAACGTGATGGGCGACCCCATCGCCGGTCTGTGCGGCGACCGCCAGTGCGACCCGGCGACCGCGGCGCAGCTCAAGAAGGAGTTCGGACTCGACAAGCCCGTCTGGCAGCAATACCTGACCTACATGGGCAACGTCTTCACCGGCGACTTCGGCACCGCGTTCAACGGCCAGGAAGTCACCGAGCTGATGGCCACCGCCTTCCCGGTCACCATCCGCCTCACCCTCGTCGCCATCTTCTTCGAAATCGTCATCGGCATCAGCCTCGGCGTCCTCACCGGCCTCAAGCGCGGCCGCCCCGTCGACACCACCGTGCTGCTGCTGACCCTGGTCGTCATCTCCATCCCGACCTTCGTCACCGGCCTCCTCCTCCAGCTCCTCCTGGGCGTGAAGTGGGGCTGGATCAAGCCGGCCGTCTCCAGCGACGCCCCGCTGAACGAGCTGATCGTCCCGGGCCTCGTCCTCGCCTCGGTCTCCCTCGCGTACGTCACCCGGCTCACCCGGACCTCGATCGCCGAGAACAAGCGCGCCGACTACGTCCGCACCGCCGTCGCCAAGGGACTGCCCCGCCACCGGGTCATCACCCGCCACCTGCTGCGCAACAGCCTCATCCCCGTGGTGACCTTCATCGGCACCGACGTCGGCGCACTCATGGGCGGAGCCATCGTCACCGAGCGGATCTTCAACATCCACGGTGTCGGCTACCAGCTCTACCAGGGCATCCTCCGCCAGAACACCCAGACCGTGGTCGGCTTCGTGACCGTCCTCGTCCTGGTCTTCCTGGTGGCGAACCTGCTCGTCGACCTCCTGTACGCCGTCCTTGACCCGAGGATTCGCTATGCCTGAGCAGCCTCAGCCGTTCGACGACGGCCGCGCGATCAACCACACCGGTGCCGGGGGAGGGACCGACCTCGCGATGGACGAGGGCGAGAGCCTGGAGAAGACCCCGGGCGGCCCGGAAGGCACCGGCCCCGACAAGAAACCCCGCTCCCTCTGGTCCGACGCCTGGCTCGACCTCCGCCGGAACCCGATCTTCATCATCTCCGGCCTGGTCATCGTCTTCCTGATCGTCATCGCGATCTGGCCGCAGCTCATCGCCAGCGGCAACCCCCTCGACTGCGACCTCTCCAAGGCGCAGGAGGGCTCCCAGCCCGGCCACCCCTTCGGCTTCAACGGCCAGGGCTGCGACGTCTACACCCGTACGGTGTACGGAGCGAGGGCCTCCGTCCAGGTCGGCCTCTTCGCCACCCTCGGCGTGACCCTCCTCGGCTCCGTCCTCGGCGGCCTCGCCGGCTTCTACGGCGGCGCCTGGGACGGCTTCCTCTCCCGCGTCACCGACGTCTTCTTCGCGATCCCCGTCGTCCTCGGCGGCCTCGTCCTGCTCTCCGTCGTCAGCAGCAACAGCGTCTGGCCCGTCATCGGCTTCATGGTGCTCCTCGGCTGGCCGCAGCTCTCCCGTATCGCCCGCGGCTCCGTGATCACCGCCAAACAGAACGACTACGTCCAGGCCGCCCGCGCGCTCGGCGCCTCCAACAACCGGATGCTGCTCCGGCACATCGCGCCCAACGCGCTCGCGCCCGTCATCGTCGTCGCGACCATCGCCCTCGGCACGTACATCTCCCTGGAGGCGACGCTCTCCTTCCTCGGAGTCGGCCTCAAGCCCCCCACCGTCTCGTGGGGCATCGACATCTCCTCGGCCGCCGCCTACGTGCGCAACGCCCCGCACATGCTGCTCTGGCCCTCCGGCGCGCTCGCCGTCACGGTGCTCGCGTTCATCATGCTCGGCGACGCCGTCCGCGACGCCCTCGACCCGAAGCTGAGGTAGGGACCCATGCTGCTCGAAGTGCGCGACCTGCACGTGGAGTTCCACACCCGCGAAGGGGTGGCCAAGGCCGTCAACGGCGTCGACTACTCCGTCGACGCGGGGGAGACCCTCGCCGTGCTCGGCGAGTCCGGCTCCGGCAAGTCCGTCACCGCCCAGGCCGTCATGGGCATCCTCGACATCCCCCCGGGAAAGATCACCCAGGGCGAGATCCGCTTCCAGGGTCAGGACCTCCTGAAGCTTCCGGAGTCCGAACGGCGCAAGATCCGCGGCGCCAAGATGGCGATGGTCTTCCAGGACGCGCTGTCCTCCCTCAACCCCGTCGTCAGCGTCGGCGACCAGCTCGGCGAGATGTTCCAGGTCCACAGGGGCATGTCGCGGAAGGACTCCAAGGCCAAGGCCATCGAACTGATGGACCGCGTCCGCATCCCCGCCGCCAGGGAACGCGTCGGCCAGTACCCCCACCAGTTCTCCGGCGGCATGCGCCAGCGCATCATGATCGCGATGGCGCTCGCCCTCGAACCCGAACTGATCATCGCCGACGAGCCGACCACCGCCCTCGACGTCACCGTCCAGGCCCAGGTCATGGACCTCCTCGCCGAGCTCCAGCGCGAGCTCAACATGGGGCTCATCCTCATCACCCACGACCTCGGCGTCGTCGCCGACGTCGCCGACAAGATCGCGGTCATGTACGCGGGCCGGATCGTCGAACAGGCCCCCGTCCACGAGATCTACAAGGCCCCCGCCCACCCCTACACCAAGGGCCTCCTCGAATCGATCCCGCGCCTGGACCAGAAGGGCCAGGAGCTGTACGCGATCAAGGGCCTGCCGCCCAACCTCCTGCACATCCCGCCCGGCTGCGCCTTCAACCCCCGCTGCCCCATGGCCCAGGACGTCTGCCGGACCGACGTACCCCCGCTGTACGACGTGACCGAGTCCCCGGTGCCCCGCGCCAGCGCCTGCCACTTCTGGAAGGAGTGCCTCCATGGCTGAGGCGATTCTCGAAGTCCGGGACCTCCACAAGCACTACCCGCTGACCCAGGGCATCCTCTTCAAGAAGCAGGTCGGCGCGGTCAAGGCCGTCGACGGCGTCGACTTCGACCTCGCCGCCGGCGAGACCCTCGGCATCGTCGGCGAGTCCGGCTGCGGCAAGTCGACCGTCGCGAAGATGCTGGTCAACCTGGAGCGGCCGACGTCCGGCTCGATCCGCTACAAGGGCGACGACATCACCAAGCTGTCGCCCCGCGCCCTCAAGGCCGTCCGCCGCAACATCCAGATGGTGTTCCAGGACCCGTACACCTCGCTCAACCCGCGGATGACGGTCGGCGACATCATCGGCGAGCCGTACGAGATCCACCCCGAGGTCGCCCCGAAGGGCTCCCGCCGCCAGAAGGTCCAGGACCTCCTGGACGTCGTCGGCCTCAACCCCGAGTACATCAACCGGTACCCGCACCAGTTCTCCGGCGGCCAGCGCCAGCGCATCGGCATCGCCCGCGGCCTCGCCCTCCAGCCCGAGATCATCGTGGCCGACGAACCCGTCTCCGCCCTCGACGTCTCCGTCCAGGCGCAGGTGATCAACCTCCTCGACAGCCTCCAGTCCGAGTTCTCCCTGTCGTACGTGTTCATCGCCCACGACCTGTCGATCGTGCGGCACATCTCCGACCGGGTCGGCGTCATGTACCTCGGCCGGATCGTCGAGATCGGCAGCGACGCCCAGATCTACGACCACCCGACCCACCCGTACACCCAGGCGCTGCTCTCGGCGGTCCCGGTCCCGGACCCGGAGGCGCGCGCCCACCGCGAGCGCATCATCCTCACCGGCGACGTCCCCTCCCCGGCCAACATCCCGTCCGGTTGCCGCTTCCGCACCCGCTGCTGGAAGGCGCAGGAGCGCTGCGCCCTGGAGGTCCCCCTCCTGGCCGTCCCGGCGGTCTTCCGCCTCACGGACAGCCCGGCGAAGCACGACTCGGCCTGCCACTTCGCGGAGGAGAAGCAGGTGGTCCCCCCGGAGAGCGTCGAGAACGGCGTCACCGGTGGGAGCGGCGGGACGGGTGGGAACGGCGTCACTGGTGGGAACGGCGGGATGGGCAAGCAGGCGACCGGCCCGACCGGGACGGCGGGTCCGACGGGCTCGACCGGTCCGACGGGGATGACCGGCCCGACGGGCTCGCCCGGGATGACCGGTCCGACGGACGCGACCGGCTCGACGGGCCCGACCGGGATGACCGGTCCGACGGGCGCGACCGGCTCGACCGGCGCGACCGGCTCGACCGGCTCGACGGGCCCGACCGGCTCGACGGGCCCGACCGGCCCGACCCCCGGGAGCGGGCCCAAGTCGCTTTAACCCGCAGGCAACTCGACCGACTCGGCTCCGATATACGGACACGTCAGGATCGTCGACGTACGGCCGTGCGGGTGCCGTGAGCCGGCCGGAGGCGCGCCATGTCGCCCCGGCCGGCTTTGCACGCCCCCCATGCCTCCCACGCCCCCTCACACCCCCTTCGTCACCCCCGCCCATGCGGAACCGCTTGTTTCGCTCGGTCGCGACCGTGAGTATCGGGTCCGTGACTGTGACACGCCCGGCACGTCTCATGGGCGCCGCGCTCTGCGCCGCGCTCGCCCTCATAGCCGCCGTGTGGATCCTCAAGGACCTCGCCGTGGTCGGCTCACCCGCCGACCTCGCCCAGGCCTGGACCGGGGACCACCTCTTCCTGGCGAGGGGGCGGACCGCCACGTCGTTCCTCGACCCCCTGCTCCTCGCCGTCTCCGTGGCCACCGCCGTCGCCGCCCTGCGCTCCCGCCACGCGGCCTCCGCGCTCGTCGCCACCGGAGCCGTCACCCTCGCCCTGCGCCTGCCCGGCCTCTGGGCGCCCGAGAGCGGCGCTCTCGTCACCGCCCTCCTCGAACTGGCCCTCGCCACCGGCCTCGTCGCCACCGCCGCCGCGGGCCGCCGCCGGGCCGACGTCCCGCACGAACAGCTCCCCACCCGCCCCCGCACCGGCCCCGCCGTCACCACAGGGGTCCTCCTCACCCTCGCCGCCCTCACCGTCGTCCTGTGGGAGGCGTACTGGGCCGTCGAACTGCCCCTGGAGATCACCGTCGACCGGTTCCTCGGCGGCCGGTCCGTCCTCACCGCGGCGCTCGCGCCCCCGCCCGGCTGGCTGTCGCTGATCCTCGTCGCGCTGTACGGGACCGCCGCCGTCTCGGCCTTCGCCCGCGCCCCCCACACCCGGGCCTTCGGGCTGCTCGCCGGGGTGGTCCTGGCGGCCGACGGCCTCACCGAGTTCGTCCGGGTGATCCGGTCCGAGCTGCTCCCGCATCTCGCGGACGCCGCCACCGCCGAGCAGGCGCACGTACTCAGCTCCGCCTTCGGGCTGCTCGGCGGGATCACGGTCCTCGTCCTCCTCGCCGGGCGCGGCGCCCCGCCCGCCGCGCCCGAACCCCCCGGCCCGTACGGCGCGTACGGCGCGTACAGCGCGTACGGACCGCCCCCGGCCCCGCCCTACCCGCCGCCCCCCAACTGGTGACCAGGTGCCTGTCCGGCGGATCAGGGCCGGGGCCGCGGCGACCCTGATCCGCCGCACAGGCCCTACTCCGGCACGGTGATCCCGAGCGACCTCCTCAGGAAGTCCACCTGGAGCAGGAGCAGGTTCTCCGCCACCTGCTCCTGCGGAGTCATGTGCGTGACCCCGGAGAGCGGCAGCACCTCGTGCGGCCGGCCCGCCGCGAGCAGGGCCGAGGAGAGCCGCAGCGCGTGCGCGAACACCACGTTGTCGTCCGCGAGACCGTGCACGACCATCATCGGCCGCGCCGGCTCCTCCGGCGCCGTCAGACCGTCGTCGGTGAGCAGCGACTGCGCCGCGTACACCTCCGGATCGTCCTGCGGGGTGCCGAGGTACCGCTCGGTGTAGTGCGTGTCGTACAGCCGCCAGTCCGTCACCGGCGCCCCGACGACGGCCGCGTGGAAGACGTCAGGCCGCTGGAGCACCGCCCGGGCGGCGAGGTAGCCGCCGTAGGACCAGCCGCGGATCGCCACCCGCCCCAGGTCCAGCGGAAAGCTCCCGGCCAGCGCCCGCAGCGCCTCGACCTGGTCGTCGAGCGTCGGCGACAGATCACGCAGGATCGCCTTCTCCCAGGCGGGGGAGCGGCCCGGCATGCCGCGCCCGTCCGCGACGACCACCGCGAAGCCCTGGTCCGCGAACCACTGGGCCGTCAGATACGGGTTGTGCGCGGCGAGCACGCGCTGCCCGTGCGGACCGCCGTACGGATCCATCAGCACCGGCAGCGGCCCGTCCTCCTCCGCGTACCCCGAGGGCAGCAGCACCGCGCACGGGATGCGCCGGACGCCCGCCTCCGTGAGCCGCACCGCGGCGGAGATCACCGGTTCCTGCGCGTACGAGCCGACCACCGCGACCTGCTCGCCGTCCCGCAGCACCCGCGCCACGCTCCCCGGCGCGCCGGGCCGTGCCGAGACCAGGACCGTCACCGACCCCGAGCGCACGGCCCCGTGCACCCCGGCGCCCTCCGAGAGCCGCTCCGCGCCCCGGTCGGTCACCCGGTACACATGGATCTCACCGGTCTCCGGCTCCGTCGCCGCCGCACCCGCCGAAGCCGATACGAGGATCTCGTCCTCGCCGAGGCCGAGCACCGCCCGGACGTGCAGCGTCCCGTCCGTCAGGAGCCGCTCCCCGACGGCGAGGGCCCGGGCCCCGCTCTCGTCCGTGACGCGCACGAGCCGCCCGTCCGGGGCCCACGCCGGCACCCCCGGCAGCAGCTCCAGCCACGCCGGATCCTCCTCCGCCCGCACGGTCGAGGTCGTCCCGGTCCCCGTGTCCACGGCCAGGTTCAGCTGGCTCCGCTGGTCCCGCGCCTGCACGAGGAGCAGCGGCGCCCCGGCCGCCGACCAGTGCACCCGCGCGAGGTACGGATACCGCTCCCGGTCCCACACCACCTCCGTACGCGCCCCGTCGAGGCCCACGAGGAAGAGCCGCGTCTCCGCGTTGTCCGTCCCCGCCGCCGGGTAGCCGACCTCCTGCGGCGCCCGCCCCGGACGCGCCGGATCGGCGATCCACCAGCGGCGCACGGCCCGGTCGTCCGCGCGGGCGACGAGCAGCCGGTCCGAGTCGGGGGACCACCAGAAACCGCGGTCCCGGCCCATCTCCTCCGAGGCGATGAATTCGGCCAATCCGTAGGAGACGTGCCCGTCCTCGGGAACGGCGAGCTCCCGATCTCCGGAACCGTCCGCTCCGACCACCCGCAGCGCCCCCTCCGCCACATACGCGACGAGCCGCCCGTCCGGCGAGGGACGTGGGTCGATCACCGGCCCCGGCACCGCGAGCTCCCGCGCCGTCCCCGCCCGCAGCTCCGCCGCGAACAGCCGCCCCGACAGGGCGAACGCCGCCAGCTCCACGGCCGAGTCCACCGCGTACGCCACGATCCCGCCGGAGCCCTCCCGGCTCCGCTCCCGGCGCGCCCGCTCCTCCGGCGACAGCTCCTCCGCCGCGCCCGCGAGCAGCACCTCCGGATCGGCGGCCACCCGCTCCACCGGCGCGCCCCCGGCCGGCAGGTCGAGGACCCACAGCAGGTGCGAACGGTCCGTCCCGGAGGCCGATCTGACGAACACGACGCGCTCCCCGTCGGGGGAGACCGAGAAACCGCGCGGAACTCCCAGCGTGAACCGCTGGGTCCTGGCGTACTGACGGGGGAAGGAGAGCGCGGCCCGCGGTGCGGCCGACGGCTGTGGGGACGCCGGTGTGGACGGCTGTCGAGACGAGGTCATGCGGCTGAAACTAGTGCCGTGCGCCCCCCTCGTGCCCCCGTCCGCCGATCAATGCGATGGCACGGATAGTTATGATCCGTAGCGCTGGGTGGGTATGCACTCCGTTGTGTGCGGGCGACTGGCACATGCTCCCTGCCCGAACCGCTCGAATATCCGACCGAAGAAGTATGGAGGTGGACCGCCGTGGCACTCTCGATTTCGGTGGTGGTGCTGCTGGCGATCGTCGTCTTCCTGCTGGTCCGGAAATCCGGACTGAGGGCAGGACACGCGGCGATCTGCGCGCTCCTGGGCTTCTACCTGGCGAGCTCGTCCATCGCCCCGTCCATCAGCACCCTCACCACGAACGTGGCGAGCATGATCGGCGGCCTCAAGTTCTGACCCCGCCGTAGCGGGAAGGCTCTCGCGGCAAAGTGCTCGCGGGAAAGCTCTCGCGGGAAAGCTCTCGTGGGAGGGGTCTCGTAGGAGGGGTCTCGTAGGGTGGGGACATGACCGATCTCCCCGCCCGTCGTCTGCTCCTCGTGCACGCGCACCCGGACGACGAGTCGATCAACAACGGCGCCACCATGGCCAGGTACGCGGCCGAGGGCGCCCTTGTCACCCTGGTCACCTGCACGCTCGGCGAGGAGGGTGAGGTCATCCCGCCCGGGCTCGCCCACCTGGCCCCCGACCGGGAGGACCGGCTCGGCCCGCACCGCGTCGGCGAACTCGCCGCCGCCATGACCGAGCTGGGCGTCACCGACCACCGCTTCCTCGGCGGCCCCGGCCGCTTCCGCGACTCCGGAATGATGGGCGCCGAGCAGAACAAGCGCGAGAACGCGTTCTGGAACACGGACGTCGACACCGCCGCCCCCCACCTCGTCGAGGTCGTCCGCGAGACCCGCCCGCAGGTCCTGATCACCTACGACCCCGACGGCGGCTACGGTCACCCCGACCACATCCAGGCCCACCGGGTCGCCATGCGCGCCGCCGAACTCGCCGCCGACCCGGCCTACCGCCCCGACCTCGGACCCGCCCACACGATCGCCAAGATCTACTGGAACCGCGTCCCCCGCCCGGTCGCCGAGGCCGGCTTCGCCCGGCTGCGCGCCGAAGGCTCCGCCTTCCCCGCCGTCGCCGCGATCGACGACGTTCCCGGAGTCGTCGACGAGGACCGGATCACCACCGCGATCGACGCCGGCCCGGAGCACGTGGCCCGCAAGACCGCCGCGATGGCCGCGCACGTCACCCAAGTCGCCGTCGACGGCCCCTTCTTCGCCCTCTCCAACGACCTGGGCCAGCCGATCTTCACCACCGAGTACTACGAGTTGGTCCAGGGCGTCCCCGGCGCCCCCGCGGGCGTCCGCGAGACGGACCTCTTCGCGGGGGTGACCGCGTGAGCGCCGCCTCGCGGGCCTCCTCGGGAGCCTCGCCCCGCCCCGCCGCCGCTCCGGCCGCGGCCCCCCTCCCGACCTCCCGCGCCGCCCGTTACGCCTGGTACGGCGCCCTGGTCGTCCTCGGCGCCCTCGTCGGAACCGCCGGAGCCCTCGTCCAAGCCGCCTGGTTCCCCGGCGGCTTGCTGCTCGCGCTCCTCGCCACCGCCGCCGTCTTCTACGGAGGGCTCCGCGCCACCGGCACCCAGGCCGGCGTCGTCGTCGCCGGCTGCGGCTGGCTCCTCGCCGTCGTCCTGCTCAGCTTCGGACGCCCCGAGGGCGACGGGGTGTTCGGCGGAGGCGGCGGAGAGCTGCTGTTCCTCTTCGGCGGCATGGCGGTCGCTGTGATCTGCGCCACGCTGTCCCGGCTCCCGCGTCCGACCCCGTGAACAGGACGACTTGAGACCCCGGACGCCCTGACTTCGGCCGGATTGCCCGTCGTCCGTCACCCACGGGTCGGGTATGCGGCGGCGCTGCCCAGTATGGTGGTGCGCGCCGCCGAACCGCCCGGGTTACACGAGCATCAGCAAGAGCGGGCGGTGGAGCCAACCGGGAGATCCTGCTTTGAGTCGTGAAACTGGTCGAGAGACTGACAGTTCGTCCTCCGGCGCCCAGGGGCGCGGTGGAGCCGCGTACCCCTCGGGTACACCGCCGTACGGATCCCGCCAGTATCCGTCGCTCCACCCCTCGCAGGACGCGCCGGAGGAGACCCCCGTCGCGCCCGCGCCGCCGGAGGAGCCCAAGACCGAGACGACGCTGACGACCCGGATCCGGATCAACATCCCGGGTTCGCGTCCGATCCCGCCGGTCGTGGTCCGCCAGACGGTCGCCGAGGCGCCCGCGGCGGAGAAGGAACCGGAGCCGACGCCGCCGCCCGCGCCTGTCGCCGAGCCGGCGCCGGTGCCCGAGCCGATAGCGGCTCCGGAGCCCGTCGTCGCCGAGGCGCCGAAGACGAAGGAGCCGAGCGACTGGTTCGCCCCGCGCAAGGCGTCGCCGGCCCCCGCCACGACGCCGACCCCGGCCCCGCCGTCCGCCCCGGCGACGCCCGGCCCGCTCGCCGCCGCGCCGGACGCCCCCGGCACCGGCTTCGCGGGCTCCGCGACGTCCGGCGTCCCGACGGTCGGCACGACCCCGTCGAGCCGACCGGTGGCGGCGAACCCGGGCGCCGGCAACCCGCTGTACGAGAGCGGCACACCGGCGGCGGGCACGCCCCGGTACGAGGGAACGCCGGGCTACGACGCCACGCCGATGTACGAGGGCACGCCGTCCGGCGGAACCCCGATGTACGACGGCACGCCCGCGTACGACGGCACTCCGGCCGCCGGTACGCCCCTGTACGACGGCACGCCCTCGGGCGGCACGCCCGCGTACCGCGGCCCGGTCGGGGGCCCGACCGGCCCCACCACCGGCCCGGTCACCGGCACCGCCTCCCTCGGCGGCCCGGCGCCGACCGCGCCGTTCCCCGGCGGCGCCCCGCGCATGTCCGACGACACGGCGATCCTGACCCCGCAGCCGCCCGCCCCGAAGCCCGCCCAGGGCCCGGGACAGGGGCCGGGTCAGGGACGCCGACGCGGACCGGGCCAGGGCCAGGGTCAGACCCCGGGCCCGATGCGCCCGCCCACGCCCACCCCCGCCCCCGGCCAGGGCATGGCGGCCGACGGCGGTGGCGGCCACGTCTCCGGCGACACCCTCACGAGCGGCATCCCGGTCGTCCCGCCGTCGGCGGCCCGCCCGAACCTCGCGCCGCGCATCGAGGAGCCCACGGCCGCGACGCCCGCGCCCGCCGCTCCCCGCCCCGCCCCGGCACCGGCCCCGTCGCCGAGCCGCGCGCAGGTGAAGAAGGGCCGCTCCAAGCTGGTCCTCGTCGCCGCCGGCGTCGTCGGCCTCGCGGGCGTCGCCTACGGCGCGGGACTGCTCCTCAACCACTCCGACGTCCCCAAGGGCACCACGGTGCTCGGCGTGGACATCGGCGGCGGTACGAAGGAGGAGGCCGTCAACAAGCTGGAGGCGGCCCTCGGCAAGCGCGCCCACACGCCGCTCCAGCTCGGCATCGGCGACCAGAAGGTCCAGATGCCGCCCGAGAAGGCGGGCCTGGCCCTCGACAGCCAGGAGACCGTCCGCGCGGCCGCCGGCAGCGACTACAACCCGGTCTCCGTCATCGGCTCCCTCTTCGGCGGCGAGCGGATCGCCAAGCCGGTCTTCCCGGTCGACGAGGAGAAGCTCGCCGTAGCCCTGCGGGACCTGGCGGGCTCCTCCGCCGCCGCGACCGAGGCCACGATCCGCTTCTCGCCGAACAAGGTCACCGCCATCGAGGGCAAGCCCGGCAACGGCCTGGACGTCCAGCGCTCGATGATCTCCGTCCGGGACGCTTTCCGCGCCCAGGTGGAGACGGGCCAGAACAAGCTCGTCGTACTCCCGGTCACCACGCTCCGCCCGTCGGTCACGAAGGCGGAGCTGGACCGGGCGATGAAGGAGTTCGCCCGGCCCGCCATGTCCGACCGGATCACGATCGTCGCGGGCGGCAAGGAGATCCAGTTCGGCCCCGCGCGGTCGCTGCCGCAGATCCTCTCCATGAAGGCCATCGACGGCCGCCTGGTCGAGGTCTACGACAAGAAGGCGATCGAGCGGCTCCTCGACGGCGCCTTCGACGGCATCATGATCACCAAGGGCGACGGCACCAGGCACCAGGTCTCCGCCGACGACGTGGCCTTCGTGATGCGCGACGCCCTGAAGGGCAAGACGAAGGCCGAGCGCACGAAGGTCATCGACCTGACCGGCAACGGCTGACACACGCCACCCCGGCACCCCCGCCCGACACCCGTCGAGCGGGGGTGCCGCACGTCCGGACCCTTCCTCCCGAGCCCACCCCGAGCGCCCCCGTCCGCCGGCCCTCCGCTTCCATCAGGGCCATGACTCCTGCCGACCCACAGTCCCGTCCCGCCGCAGGCGGGGGAGGAGACGGACGCGCGAGGCGACGGCGGCCGAAGAAGTGGCGGCCTCCCTTCGGCCTGCCGAAGGGGATCTGTCTGAGCATGACGCCCACCGGTTGGCGTTACAGCGTGCTGACCGTCGAGGACGGTGTCATCTGCGGGGGCAGCCCCGGCGGTGTGCCCGCCGACGTCGACCCCCGCGACGCACGGGCCGCCGCCGCGCTCTGTGTGCGGGAACTGGCCCGCGACCTTCACGGGGCCGAGGTCGACGTGGTCTGGGAGCCGAGTGAGGACGGCACGTCCTGGAGCGCGCGGGTTCGGGTCGTCGGGGACGGGAGCGGCGGCTGACGCCCCTTCCGGGAGCCCCGGCCGACTGACCCCGTCCAGTGGCCGGCGGCCCCGGCTCCGTACCGGGAGCGGCGAGGCGAAGCACGTACGGGTGGCGGCGCCGCGCGCCCCAGCCGGGAGTCCTCCGCCGACTGCTCCGCGATCCGCCGGTGCACGGCCTCCCGCCCCGGCCGCGCCACCGGCCCGATCGGGGCGAGCAGGCCCTGCGGCGAGGGGAGGGGTGGGCTCCGATCACTTCGGAAGCACCCCGAAGTCATCGACGGGCGGGGTCAGTTCAGCCGGGCCCTCGCCGCCTGGGCCCGGCGGCGGATGGTGGTCGCCGACTCCGGGTCCACCGCGTCCATCACCCGCGCGTACGCCTCCATCTCGGCCGCGCCCGCCAGGAACTCGCCGCGCTGGACCAGCAGCTCCGCGCGCTCGTAGCGCAGCCGCGCCGGGTGGGAGGGGAGCAGCAGCGCGAGCTCCACGGCCCACAGGCCCACGTCGGAGCGTTCGGGGCGGGGGGCCGCCCAGGCGCGGATGTTGTTGAGGACGCGCAGCACGATCGCGCCGGGCTCGGCCGGCCTGAGCATGGAACGGTCGAGGGCCTCGCCCGTCGCGCTCGCCACGAGCAGCTCGGCGTCCGCGCCGGTCATGGCCCGGCCGCCGGCGAAGGGGTCGGCGAGGTTCAGGTCGGCGGGGTCGCCGAAGCCGACGACGAAGTGCCCGGGGAGGCCGAGCCCGTACACGGGCGCACCGGCCCGGCGGGCGACCTCCATCCACACGACGGAGAGCAGGATCGGCAGGCCACGGCGGCGGCGCAGCACCTCGTGCAGGAGCGAGGACTCCAGCCGCTGGTAGTCGGCGGGCACGCCCTCGAAGCCCTCGCGGTCGCCGAGGAGCGCGGCGAGCTCGCCGGCCCAGTCACCGGTGGTGCGGGTCGCGTACGGGACGAGCCCGGCGAGGCGGTCGAGTTCGATCTCGGCCTCGTCGATGGCGTGCCGGGTGACGGTCGGGTCGGCCACCGCCCCGACGAGCAGGCAGAGCCGGGCGAGGTCGGGCCGCTCGGACCGGGCCTCCTCCGCGAACTCCCGCCGCCAGTCGGGCGCGTCCTCCACGGGACGGTCCTCCACGGGCGCTCGCCGGCCCTCCGCCGATGCCGGTGCCGGTGCCGGTGCCGGCTCCGGTCCGTCGACCGGCCCCGCCGGTGCGTCCTCCACGGGCCCCGGTCCGTCCTCCGGTGCCGGTCCGTCCGCCGCCGCCAGCCCCTCGTCCTCCGGCCCGGGTCCGTCCTCCGCCGCCGGCCGCTCGCCCGCCGGTGCCGGTCCGTCCTCCGCCGGTGGCCCCTCGTCCTCCGCCGGACCCTCGTCCGCCGGGACTCCCGCCGGTTCGTCGCCCGCCCGTTCGTCCGGTCCGTCGGACCCGGCTCCGTGCTCGGTCACGCCTCCGTCACGCCTCCGCCCATCGGTAGTGGTGGTAGTGGTGGTGGACCGCGAAGCCCATCCCCTCGTACAACGCCCGGGCGCCGTCGTTGTCCGCCTCCACCTGGAGCCAGGCCGCCGACGCGCCCTCGTCGAGCGCCTGCCGGGCGAGCGCCGTCATGACGGACGTCGCCAGACCCCGTCGCCGGAGGGCGGGGTCGACCTCGACGGCCATGAAGCCCGCCCAGCGGCCGTCGACGACGAGGCGCCCGATCGCCGCCGGTACCTCTCCCGTGCCCGCCACGGACGCGAACCACACACTCGGACCGGAGGTGAGGACCGGCCGCACCGCCGGGCTGGGCTCCCCGAAGCGCTGGTAGCGGCGCAGCCACGTCTCGTCGAGCGTGCGCGAGAGGCGTACGGCGGAGACGTCGGCGTCCAGGTCGCCGATCGGGGCGAGCGCCCCGATCCGGACCTCGGCGGAGACCTCGCGTCGCCAGCCGTGCCGGTCGAGCGCCGCGCAGAGCAGCTCCTGGGTGCCCTCGGCGCCGGTCGCCGTCTGGACGTACGCGGGAAGCTTCCGGGCCGCGTACCACTCCCGTACGAGCGTCAGCGCCTCCGCGACCGGGAGGCCCGGATCGCCGAGCGGCAGCGCGGAGTTGGCGCGGCGGGTGAAACCGTCGGCGGCCCGCAGGGTCCACTCGCCGAGCGGCTCGCTCTCGACCGGTCGCCAGGCGCGAGCGGTGGCCCGGGCCAGCTCGGGGAAGGTCGCCGAAGGGCCCTTGCGGCGGGCCGGCGCGGGCGGCACGACCTTGCCCGCGACCAGGGACGCTTCCGCGATCCGGACGGTTTCACCGCTCTTTCGTGTGATCAGGAGCACACCAGAGTCCCACGATGTGAGAACTCCGACCGAGTCCGTGAACTTCCCCCCTGCTGCGGGCCGCTCCGTCACGTACCGAACGGAGACACGTTTTCCCACGTCAGCGCTAGTAATACGGACCTCAAGGAGTCCTCCGCCGGTCAATTCCACAGCTTCTCCGCCCCTCCTGTTCGGATCGCCCCCAAGAACGGAGATACTAGGTGCGGGCATCGACGACGCCGCGCTCCCGCGCAGACCAGCCCTATCGAGGAGGAACGACAGCGTGACCTACGTCATCGCGCAGCCTTGTGTCGACGTCAAGGACAAGGCGTGCATCGAGGAGTGCCCCGTCGACTGCATCTACGAGGGCAAGCGGTCCTTGTACATCCACCCGGACGAATGCGTCGACTGTGGGGCCTGTGAGCCGGTCTGCCCGGTTGAGGCGATCTTCTACGAGGACGACACCCCGGAGGAGTGGAAGGACTACTACAAGGCGAACGTCGAGTTCTTCGACGAGCTCGGTTCGCCCGGTGGTGCCTCCAAGCTCGGCGAGATCGAGCGCGACCACCCCTTCATCGCCGCCCTGCCGCCGCAGAACGGCTGATCGACCGCATCCGGTCCCGTACGGCGTCGGTCGCTGTACGGGGCCGAGGCGTTTTCCCGTACGTACAGGAAGTGAGAGCCAACCCGTGAGCGCAGTCTCCTCGCGCCTGCCCGTCTTCCCCTGGGACAAGCTGGAGCCGTACAAGAAGACGGCCCTGGCGCACCCGGACGGAATCGTGGACCTCTCGGTCGGCACGCCCGTCGACCCGGTCCCCGCGCTGATCCAGGAGGCCCTGGTCGCGGCGGCGGACTCGCCGGGCTATCCCACGGTGTGGGGGACGAAAGAGCTGCGGGACGCGCTCACGGGCTGGTGCGAACGCCGTCTCGGCGCCGTGGACTTCGCCCACGAGAACGTACTGCCGGTGGTCGGCTCCAAGGAGCTCGTCGCCTGGCTCCCGACGCAGCTGGGCCTCGGCGCCGGCGACCGGGTCGCGTACCCCCGCCTCGCCTACCCGACGTACGAGGTCGGGGCGCGGCTCTGCGGGGCCACGCCCGTCGTCTACGACGACCCGACGGAACTGGACCCGGCCGGGCTCAAGCTCCTCTGGCTCAACTCCCCGTCCAACCCGACCGGCGCGGTCCTGGGCAAGGGCGAGCTGACCCGGATCGTGGCCTGGGCGCGTGAGCACGGCGTCCTCGTCTTCTCCGACGAGTGCTACCTGGAGCTGGGCTGGGAGGCCGACCCGGTCTCCGTCCTGCACCCGGACGTCTGCGGCGGTTCGTACGAGGGGATCGTCGCCGTCCACTCGCTCTCCAAGCGCTCCAACCTGGCCGGCTACCGCGCCGCGTTCGTCGCGGGCGACGCGGCCGTGCTCGGCGAGCTGCTCCTGATCCGCAAGCACGGCGGCATGATGACCGCGGCCCCGGTGCAGGCGGCGACGGTCGCCGCGCTCGGCGACGACACGCACGTGGCCGAGCAGCGCGAGCGGTACGCGGCCCGCCGGGCGGCGCTGCGGGCGGCCCTGGAGGCGCACGGCTTCCGGATCGAGCACAGCGAGGCGAGCCTGTACCTGTGGGCCACCCGGGACGAGCCGTGCTGGGAGACCGTGGCGTACCTCGCGGACAAGGGCGTCCTGGTGGCGCCCGGCGACTTCTACGGCGAGGCCGGGGAGCGGTTCGTGCGGGTGGCGTTCACGGCGACGGACGAGCGCGTCGCCGCGGCGGTCAAGCGGCTCGGCTAGCCGGACGGGCAGTCGGCCTAGCCGGACGGGCAGTCGGCCGGGCAGTCGGCCGGGCGGCCGGACGTCACGCGGAAGGGCCCGGGGAGCGGGTGACGCTC